>NZ_LN868937.1:828926-846771 GCF_001244735.1 Bacillus andreraoultii | reverse complement strand
GGAGTGCGCCCGTAACGAGATAAAGGAATCACGACGAGGGACGAGTCGATGATGACTTATCGACGTGAAGGCGATCGAAGTCCACACGTTTCTAGGAGCCGAAGCTGGACAATAAAAAAGCGGAGGCGACTGTTTAGAAACGGGGGGGAATGGAGTGCGCCCGTAACGAGATAAAGGAATCACGACGAGGGACGAGTCGATGATGACTTATCGACGTGAAGGCGATCGAAGTCCACACGTTTCTAGGAGCCGAAGCTTTTGCAAAAGGGAAAAATGGGAGGTCCATTCCTCCCTTTTTCCTATTCAAATAAAAGAACTGCATTTTAATGGGGAGTGAGCATATTGGAATGGATACAGCAAATTGTTAACGGCATATCACTCGGTAGTATTTATGCATTAATTGCTCTTGGATATACAATGGTTTACGGAATTATAAAATTAATCAACTTTGCTCATGGCGATGTATTTATGATTGGTTCCTTTGTTGGCTTCTATGCCATTGCAGGCTGGGGATTAAGCTTTTTCCCTGCACTTTTATTATCAATGACCATTTGTGCAACTTTAGGTGTAATAATTGAACGAGTTGCTTATAAACGACTACGAAACTCAACACGAATTGCTGCCTTAATTACGGCCATTGGTGTCTCTTTATTAATTGAGTATTTAGTCATCTATTTTCGAGGAGCGCAAGTTGAAGCATACCCTAATGTACTACCATCGAAATCATTCGAGTTATTTGGTGCAAAGTTCGATAGTAAATCGCTATTTATTTTAGGAATCACTGTCATTCTGATGATTCTTCTACAATTTATCGTTCACCGTACAAAAATTGGAAAAGCGATGCGAGCCGTAAGTCATGACCAAGAAGCTGCTCAACTTATGGGGATAAACGTAGACAATACGATATCTGCTACATTTGCCATTGGGTCTGCCTTAGCAGGAGCTGCCGGAGTAATTTTTGGACTCTATTATATAAAAATCAATCCGTTAATGGGAATTATACCAGGCTTAAAAGCATTTATTGCAGCTGTGTTAGGAGGAATTGGTATTATTCCTGGTGCTATGGTTGGAGGATTCATTCTTGGCCTTGTTGAAACAATCGTAAGTGCACTCGGATTTTCCTCGTGGCGAGACGCCGCCGCTTTCATTATCCTAATCCTTATTCTTATATTTAGACCATCGGGCATCTTTGGCAAAAATACACGGGAGAAAGTGTAGGTGGAAACGGATATGAAAAAAAGTAAAAGTTTTTATGGATTCATTGGGCTCGCGGTTATTACCTACTTTGTTGTCCAATTTTTACTCTCTAATGGCTATTTAAACCCATTTTACGAAAATACATTAATTACAATTTTAATTCATATTATGCTAGCTGCCAGCCTTCATTTAGTTATCGGAATTACCGGGCAATTTTCTATCGGACATGCTGGCTTTTTAGCCATTGGAGCTTATATCGCAGCAATTTTTACAATGAAGCTTCAAATGCCGTTTATTGCAGCCTTACTTGTTGCAGGAATCGCCGCGGCTTTAGCTGGATTAATTGTCGGCATCCCAAGCTTGCGTCTACGAGGAGATTATTTAGCGATTGCTACACTAGGTTTTGCTGAGATTATTCGGATTATCTTTTTAAACTGGGATTATGTCGGTGGAGCACGTGGGTTGACGATTACGCGTTTAACTGACTGGAATATCACCTTTATTTGTACATTTATTACCATCCTTGTTATTGCTAATTTTACGAATTCGAGGCACGGTCGAGCATGTATTTCCATTCGTGAAGATGAGATTGCCTCCGATGCAATGGGAATTAATACAACTTATTATAAAGTCGTTGCCTTTGTACTTGGTTCTTTCTTTGCAGGTGTTGCTGGCGGGTTATACGCCCACAACTTTTACATTATTCAGCCAGGAAATTTCGGATTTTTAAAATCATTTGATATATTAATTTTCGTCGTTTTAGGTGGTCTTGGTAGTTTATCTGGAGCAGTTTTATCTGCAATTCTTCTAACCATTGTTTCAACATTTTTACAAGAATATCCTGAAACACGAATGATTATTTATAGTCTCGTCCTCATTATCGTCATGTTGTATCGACCTCAAGGTTTAATGGGTACGAAAGAGATTACACAACTATTCGGCAAGAAAAAAACGTTTAAAGGAGGCAAACAATATGGAAACTTCGAAGGCTAAGCCTCTTTTAGAAGTACAGAATCTTGGTATCCGTTTCGGTGGTTTAAAGGCTGTATCTGATTTTAATATCGATATTCATCGTGGTGAATTAATGGGATTGATTGGCCCAAATGGAGCTGGAAAAACAACAATATTTAATATACTTACAGGAGTTTATGCACCAACTGAAGGACAAATCATCTTTAATGGGGAAAAAATTAGCGGGCTTGCCCCTTATAAAGTCACACGTAAAGGAATTAGTCGTACGTTCCAAAATATTCGATTGTTTAAAGAATTGTCAGTTCTTGATAATGTTAAGATTGCTTATCATACACTAGCTAAGAACAGTATTTTTAGTTCTGTTTTTAGACTTCCTTCCCACTTCAAAAATGAAAAAGAAATGGAAGAGAAAGCAACTGAGTTTTTAAAAATATTTGGGCTCGATCATTTGAAAGATGAAAAAGCGAAAAACCTTCCGTATGGTGGTCAAAGAAGATTGGAAATTGCCCGAGCACTTGCTGCTGACCCAAAGTTATTACTACTAGATGAACCCGCAGCTGGGATGAATCCACAGGAAACAAAAGATTTAATGGAATTAATTGCATTCATTCGTAAAAAATTTAATTTAACTATTTTACTAATTGAACACGATATGAAACTCGTCATGGGAATTTGTGAAAGAATTTTTGTTGTTGATCACGGTCAACTAATTGCACACGGTTCACCTGAAGAAATCCGAACACATCCAAAAGTTATTGAGGCCTACTTAGGTGAAGAGGTTGGTGAAAATCATGCTTAATGTACAAGAGATTAATGTTTTTTACGGGAATATTCAAGCATTAAAAGCTGTGTCCTTAACCGTTGAAGAAGGTGAAATTGTTACTTTAATTGGTGCAAATGGCGCTGGGAAAACAACCCTTTTGAAAACATTATCTGGGTTACTCCGTCCGAAATCAGGCTCCATCCACTATATGGGTGAACCAATTCAATCCAGACCTGTTCAAGGGATTGTGAAAGCAGGTATTTCCCATGTTCCTGAGGGACGACGAGTTTTTGCAAATATGACCGTTGAAGAAAACTTGGAACTAGGCGCTTATTTAAGAAAAGATAAAGGTAATATAAAGCAAGACCTGCTAAAAGTGTATGATTTGTTTCCAAGATTAAATGAACGAAAAAAACAATTATCAGGGACACTATCTGGAGGAGAACAACAGATGTTAGCCATAGGGCGGGCACTAATGACAAAGCCAAAACTATTATTGTTAGACGAACCATCGATGGGGCTTGCTCCACTTTTAGTTAAACAAATTTTTAATATCATTGAAGAGATTAATAAAGATGGTACAACAATATTATTAGTCGAACAAAATGCAAATATGGCCTTATCCATCGCCAACAGAGCTTATGTCATCGAAACCGGTACAGTCGTTTTATCAGGAGATGCGAAAGAAATGCAAAATAGTGACGAAATTAAAGAAGCCTATTTAGGTGGCCTGTAGAGGAAATTGTTAATCCTTACAAAGCATTGGAAGACAAAAGATGAGCGAACATTTAAATAAAGGCAAATCGATTTTGGTAGAACATATCCACCATCGATTTGCCTTTTTATATGTTTGAAACTTCTTTCTTTTTGTCACAAGATTTCCTTCCTAGTTTCTATAACCATCTTGTGTTCCTAGAAACTTACCACGTATTACTTATCTCCTTCACCTTCACTTGGGATGATGATTGAGGGTGTTACTTGGCCACCATTCCCATTTCCATAAAACTGTGGAACATCCCCTTTAATTTCACCAGATGCAAGTAAAACATTACGTGGAATCATTTTAATTTCTGAGGTAAACGGGACAAGCATTTGTATACCAACTTTCATATGTAGCCGAATTTCGAACCAAGTACTATTAATTTGATGTTCTTTTGTCACAGTCTCGATATCATATTCTATATCCCCTATCGCTCTAAATTCAACAGGAATTTCTGGTCCAAGGTTTGCAAGTAATAGATTATCAGTTATTCGACCAAGTGGTACACTGAACTTAATCCCTTCATTAGTACTTGGTTCGACTTTTTCCACTTCTCCATCTGTTGCAGCAATCGGCATGATGCCTTCTCCATGTTCCATTGAATTAATATTGTTTAAAATTCGATTCGTAATACGGTTGGCCGCATCCTCAATTTTTGCATGATTGAAGGTAGTTAAAGTAGAACTACCATATGGATCTACTTGAATAATTCCATTTAAATCAAGCCCTTTATCAATTTCTTCACGAATCGATTTATTAATAACATACGTTGCTAAATTGACCGATTGAGATTCGGCATAAGCAAGTATTGTTGGTCGAATTGCACTGTTAACAATCCATAATCCAAGTGAAGTTGAAAAAATAAAAAAAACAAATGATAATAACAAGACATATCGCAATGGTAACGGTTTTGAATGATAAGGCTTATGTGATTTATATGGCTTATACACGTTCTTTCGTTTAAACTTCAAAAATGGGTGAAAACGACGGGGGTAACGGCGAAATTTGACCAAAAAAATCCCTCCTTACTGTAAAATGTATGCTTGCAAGAAGGGATTTAACGCTATATTTATAAATTATTTTACATCAACAATAATGCATCTTTACCGAGCATTCCTTTTTTAATGCCTCGGTTTTCGGCTTCAATCGTTACTGATTCGAGTGGCGCATTTAATAATTCATCAATTGTTTTTACACCAACTGCACGCCCAGCAATTATTTTCCGGTCTTTTAATCGTTCATTAAGTAAACTTACATCTAAAGCACCACACATAATATAGCCATCATCACTCATGACAACGAGTAATGTCGTCTTTGGAATTTTCGCTTCAAAGGCAATAAAAGTTCGATTTTCGATTGTTAAAGGTTTGACCTCAATCACATTGCTCGCCCCTTTCTATATTAACTTATGTTAAAAGAGACAGTTTGTGATTGAATCTTCACCTTTTAGAATATGGAGAAATTAGAAAATGCTAACGAATAATTGGATAACGTTTTATTAATTTCCATTGCAAAATATCACGTAAAAACTCTGGTAAAAAGAATTCTTTTTCTGCACGAACAACTTCTGGATAAAATCGCGCAAAGGTAAACATATCTAATGTTGCAACACGATAAATTTGATCGGTCAATAAGTCTTCCCCATTAATTTTTATTTTAATGGAAGAGCCTTTTCCGGATATATCAATTTTGTCATAAATAATTTTTCCAAATATGCTCCCGCGAAAACCGAAACCTTTCACTTCAAGCGTTGTGTACTTGTCATCAATCGTTTGAACAACCAATTCTTTTAACTGGGTGCCGTTCAGTTTAACAGCAACAGGATTTATCGGATGTGGACAAATTCGATGTATGTCATATTTCGTAACTGCACCAGGACCTAAACTGTCTAGTAACACACCTGCATTTAAAAAGGAACAATCTGCATGGCACCATTCCGTTAATGAAGAACATAACAGTTGGTTTAATTCTGTTTCTTGAAACCAATCTGTTTCCAACTTTTGCGGTAAATAAGCGATAGGATTTTCAAGTAGTCGTTTCCCTTCCTTTATTAAAACATCATCAAACTGCTCTTCATCCCTAACCTCTGGAAGCTGGCTAGACGGAATAAGTTTTGCTTCCTTATCTATTGTTTTGTTTTTCGTATCAAACTGTATTTCAACGACCCCTAAGTTCATGCCATATTTCCCTGTGCAACAAAGGAGGCAATCATTAACAAGCTTTCCTTCTGGTAATATATGATGGGTATGAGCTCCTAAAATAACATCAATTTCAGCAAACTGTTCAGCCATTCGTTCATCATCAGACAAACCGAGATGGGATAAAATGACAAGAATATCCACTTGTTCGCGAACAAGTGGAACCCACTTTTCAAGTTCTTGAAAAGGATTGGCGGCAACCCATTGTAACGGTTCATAAAAATTTGTGAAATTAATTGTTACTCCGATTACACCGATCTTTGTATGATTATTCGTTTCATATATGACATAAGGTTTAGCCCACGCAGGACATTTTCCATCGTTGTCAAAGAGGTTTGCTACGATACAATCGAATTTTGCATCATCATAGAGATGAACGAGATCGTCATGTGATAAAGTAATACCTTCATTATTTCCTATCGTAACTGCATCATACCCTGCTTCGTTAAGTAGTTTCACATTCCCTTTTCCAAGGGTTGCTTCTGTATAAGGATGAAAACGATCTAAATGGTCTCCAATATCGAAAATGAACATCGTTTCACTATTTTTCGCATGTATTGCCCTTTTCCGTTGTACTTCTTGTTGAATTCTTGGCCAATATTGAAAATGACTATGTACATCATTTGTGTGATAAAAAAATATCTTTTCTTTCATGTTTTTCCCTCGATAACTATTATTCTTAAGGGTCTATCCGCCCAACTCGCCATTTATAAATTCTATCATTTTAACATCACAATATCCACCAATTGAAAAACGGCCTCTCGGTTTATGTGAATGATCTTGTTGACTGAAGCGGACCCATCAGTTGTAAAAGGAACCATTCGATTTGTATTTTTATTCTTACGGGTTTTGCCATGAGGACTTAAGAAAATCCACCAATTCAAAAAGGAACCATTCAATTTGTGTATTTAATCTTACGGGAGTTACCATAGGAACTTATGCAAACCCACCAATTCAAAAAAGGACCTTCGATTTGTGTATTTCATTACCACCATCGAGAAGCCCCTTATTGTTTGAATTATTTTCTATTAAAAACCTTGTACTGATTACTTCTCCTTACTGTGAATGAAGATTTCAGCAATGTTTATATTACTCTTACTTTAATAACCCCATGAATCTGTAAAATTTGATTCTTTAACTCATTTTGAACTTGAATCGATATATCTTCGTCAATATCAATCATTGTGTAAGCAATGGATCCTCTACTACCGTTCACCATGTTTGCAATATTCATTCCGTGATTGGCAAGATAAGCAGTAATTTGGCCAACCATATTGGGGATATTTTTATGAATGATTGTTAACCGTTTGTTGCCAAAATATGGCATACTTAAGTTTGGCAAATTAACGGAATTTTGGATATTCCCCGTCTCTAAATAATCTTTTATTTGTTTTGCTGCCATGTAAGCACAATTTTCTTCTGCTTCGGTTGTTGAAGCACCTAAATGTGGAAGAACAAGTGCATTCTTCATTGTTAAAATCCGTTCGGTTGGAAAGTCGGTAACATAGCCTGCAATTTTTCTCTCTTGTAGGGCAATTTCTAAATCATCTTCGTTTACCAATTCACCACGAGAAAAATTAAATATATATACATTGTCTTTCATTATATTAAACGTTTCTATATTTAACATCCCGTTTGTTTTATCCGTTAATGGTACATGTATCGTAATATAGTCACATGTTTGAAAAACTTCCTCGATATTTTCTGCACGTTTTACATTACGAGACAATTGCCATGCAGCATTTACGGATATAAATGGATCATATGCCATTACTTCCATCCCGAGACCTTGAGCATCATTAGCAACAAGCACACCAATTTGCCCAACACCAATTACACCTAGTTTTTTACCGGAAATTTCTGTCCCGACAAATTGTTTTTTTCCTGCTTCGACTAATTTCGGAATAGCCTCTCCTTCACCTATTAATGTTTTTGTCCAGTTCACAGCATTCACTAAATGACGTGATGTGGCGATTAAACTCATCAACAATAACTCTTTTACCGCATTCGCATTCGCACCAGGTGTATTAAATACAACAACACCATCTTCTGTTAGACGTTCAATTGGAATATTATTTACCCCAGCTCCAGCACGTGCAATCGCCTGAACGGAACTTGGTATTTCTTCATCATGTAAGTTATAACTACGTAATAAAATTGCATCTGGGTAATCACTTCTATTAATCTCATAATCTTCCTTAAATACATCAAGCCCTCTTTGCGCAATAGCATTGTATGTTCGAATTGAATACATTGAAACGCCAACCCCTTATTGATATTTTCGTTCAAAATCTTTTATGAAATCAACTAACGCCTGAACTCCTTCTACGGGCATGGAATTATAAATACTTGCCCGCATTCCTCCGACAGAACGATGTCCTTTTAACTGATGTAATCCCTCTCGCTCAGCTTCTTTAACAAATCGTTTATTTAACTCATCTGAATCAGTCATAAACGGAATATTCATCAATGACCGATCAACTTTATTCACTTTTGAATAAAATAATTTCGATTCGTCAATTGCGTTATAAAGGAGTGCCGATTTTGTAATGTTTTCCTCTTCAATAGCTGGAACACCACCACGTTCTTTTAACCATTCTAACAAAAGCATCGTCATGTAAATGGCAAATGTCGGTGGTGTATTATATAATGAATTATTTTTTGCATACGTTTCATAATTAAGCATTGTTGGGATATTAGTTGTTGCTTGGTTAAGTAAATCTTCACGAATAATAACAATCGTTAACCCTGAAATCCCTAAGTTTTTCTGTGCTCCGGCATAAATAAGACCAAATTTGGAAACATCCCATTGTTCTGATAATATATTCGACGACGCATCAGCAATTAACGGCACATTACCAGTACTAGGGATTTCTATATATCTCGTCCCTTCAATGGTATTGTTTGTTGTAATATGAACATAGTTTGTTTGATCATTAAATTGATTTACATTTAGTTCAGGAATATATGTGAAGTTTTTATCATCAGAAGAAGCAAGTATTCTTGTATCCCCTACTTTTTTTGCCTCTGCGATAGCCTTTTTCGACCATGAACCAGTATTCACATAGTATGCGTGACCATTTTCTTTCAGTAGATTCATAGGCACCATCGAAAATTGTAACGAAGCTCCACCTTGAATAAACAATACTTTATAATTATCTGGAATGGCCATAAGTTCCCGAAGCAATGTTTCCGCCGACTCAATAATTGCTGTGAAATCTGAAGAACGATGACTCATTTCCATTACAGACATCCCTTTACCTCTATAAGATAAAAGTTCTTTCTGAGCGCGCTCTAACACAGACTCTGGTAGTTGGGCAGGACCAGCTGAAAAATTAAATACTCTTCCCACGATTAATCCCCTTTTCTCTGATAAAAGTGTAATTTAATAAAATATAGTATAGCATAAATGTTAATAATTTAGTACTATAATCAGAAAAATATTCGGATTTTCTTCAAGTTTTTTATTAAAACAGGAAGATTTGTAACATAAAATGTGTAAATGACAAAAAGCTTACAAACTCAACTTATTTCTGTCATCAAACCTTAAATGAGGCTGAGAGTAAAAAATGGCCCTATTGTTGAAGTTTCGTGGTTTACTGTCGAACATTTGCCTGTCAGCTATCAAGTATCTTGGCACTTACTCGGGTTGGAGCAATTAACGGCTTGCTAGCACGCATAAATAAAAAAGACCCTCAAGGTAGATTTATTTAAAACAAATTACCCTAGAGGTCTATTATTATCGAGAGGAAAAAGTTAAATATTTGGAAGATTTACCATCTTATTGATTCAATATGTTATCCGTTTCGTATATCTTTTATTATTCCAGTCGTCACATGAATGATAGTTACTACCCCAAAGAAAACTGTAAAAAGATTATACCAGGGTGTTTCATAAAATGAGAAATACCTTTGAAATAATTCTAGTCCCACAATATTTTCAAGAAATGTTCCATCAATGCTTCTCATATTAGGTCCGTACCCAGTTATCTCTACAAAATTGATGTACAACTGAGAAACTATAAATGCTAAGAATGTATGAAACCAACTGCGTTTATATAATGGACGTTTTATTTGTGCTTTCTCCATTTATACTTTCTCCCCTCCCTACTATTCTCAACCTTTTTAATTCTAAACATTTTTGGTTTTAATTTAAAAAAATTAATTATACAAAGCATTATGAAACATGATTATCGCAATAATTGCTTAAAAATGAAACTAAAGTAGTTGGAATTATTGTGATAGTTGTTATTGTTGGCCCTATTTGTGGTTGTACCTCTGAATTATCATTTAGTTTTTGCAATTCTAATACCTTTTTCATTATTATTCCTCCATTTTCTTATTTATACTGTTTTTTCGTGCTAACTTTTCACACATTATTTTATTTAATCCTTATATAAATTAATATTCTTTACGTGCAACAATCATACAAGCAACTAAATATGAAATTATCAAGAGAAAAATAGATACCAAGAAAAAAACAATTGAGAATATCATATCAGCATTTCTATTTTCAGCTAGTATCATTTTAGCTAACATAGCTAGAAAAAAAAATACTCCAAAGGAAAAACAAAGGCTATACAATATAATGGAATCAGACTTTTCAATTCCTAGTTTATATGTCATTGGGTATAACAATGCAGCTACACAAATTATCAATCCCATTCCTCTTAACAGATGGTTATAATATACCAATGTAAAAGTAGGATAATATAAAATATCAACGGCAAAAAACAATATCAAGCTTAAAAGCAAACTTAAAATAAGTAAAATCAAAAATGTAATATATTTACTTTGAACTATTTGAGTTCTTGTTACTGGAAGAGTAATCATAAACTTTTCCCATCCTGATTTTACATCATATTTTAGTACCTCAAATGATTTTACTGGAATGATTAAAAACGGTAAAAAAACAGCTACCTTAAATGCAATAACGTTTTTTGTTAGTATAAGGAATATGACACATGCAACAGAAAAAATTATAGAGCTTTTAATGTCCCTTTGAATAGAATAAATATCGTTTAAAATTAACCCTTTCATAATCTCTCCCCTTTCATTAGTAATAATGTTATTTCATTTAGGGAAGTTTCTTTTTGTAAAATATGATTAGGGAGATTTTCTTTATTTGAAATAAGCACTTCTATTAGTGAATCACTTTTATACATATAAGCAAATGTGATATCCCTAAAATTATTTAAATCGTCTACATTACACTCTATAATTGAAAATTTACTTAGTAAATCATTTTTGCTAATTTTTAATATTATCTCTCCATTCTTCATGAATAAAAGATAATCTGCTATTTTTTCTATATCGCTAGTAATATGTGATGATAGCAAGATTGAACTTTGGTTATCTTTTACATAATCTAATAATAAGCTCAAAACCTTTTCCCTGCTAACAGGATCCAGGCCGGATGTTGCTTCATCTAATAATAACAATTTTGCACCATGAGAAAGAGCTACAGCAATAGATAACTTCATGGACATACCTCTGGAAAGTCTTCCTACTAATCCATTTTTAGGCAATGAAAATAAGTCTATATAATAAAAAAACTTTTCTTTATCCCATTGTTTATAAATATTATTAAGAACATGTGATAACTGTGTAATACTTATATTGTGGGTAAAATTCATATTATCAAAAACGACACCTATACTTTCCCTGACACCAATATCATTGTGTGGTTCCTCCTTCTCAAAAATCTTAATATTTCCGCTATCCCTTTTTAAGGAATCTAAAATAGTTCCTATTGTTGTAGTTTTCCCAGCACCATTTTCTCCAATAAAACCAACAATTGAACCTTTAGGGATATTAAATGATATATCTTTTAGATGAAACTCCGAATGAGGGTATTTTTTTGATAAGTTATAAACCTCCAATATGTACTCCACTCTTTTCCCCCCTTCTAAGTAAGTAGGAAAAGGTTTATAAATGAACCTTTTCCTGAATTAAATATTATATCTATAATATATGATATCCCTGAATGTCTTACCAATATGTTAAGTTCTTAATAGTACCTTTATATTACCTACAGTTGTTACTAATAGTTGATGTTCCAATAAGTGTCGTAAAGATTGTATACCATTTTGCTGGCTCTACTTCAGAACCTTCATTCAGTTGTTGAAGTTCTAATACATCTTTCATGAATGCCACCTCCTAATTAAATATTATTCTAAATTACTTCCCACAGTTGTTACTAATAGTTGATGTTCCAATAAGCGTCGTAAAGATTGTATACCATTTTGCTGGCTCTACTTCAGAACCTTCATTCAGTTGTTGAAGTTCTAATACATCTTTCATGACTATCACCTCCTTTCAGGTGAATCTGTTGGTAGACATTCACTTAGCAATGATTACTGATAGTAGAAGTTGTGACTAATAGGGTTACACTTGTAAACCACCAACCCGCTGTCTCTACTTCTGGATCCTCATTTAATTTCTGAAGTTCTAATACACTTTCCACTTTCTCACCACCTTTCAGTTCTAATATATTAATAGTTCTCATTGATTAAATTGAAAAATTGAACAAATGGTATCTCGAGGATTCCAAATATTCAATTGTTAGGCGCTTAATTATTTATCTAAGAATGTTTGGATGTTATTTGTTTAATAATAACTCCTCTTTCGCAAATTTAGTTTTTTCAAGAAACCCACTAGTATTTATAATTGGTAACCAATACATTGGATTTGACAACTCAATAGATTTCAATCCCAATATTATCCCTGCACTTCCAGAGTAATAATCGTCTGCCAATCGATAACAAAAATTGCCTGGAAATAAGATTTGATTATCTTTATGAATTAGAAATAATTCGAGTTTTCTAAACACTAGTTCTATATGATATTCTCTTTTTTCATCACTTTCTTCAATTATTGATGGGATTAATAAAAAGCTACCAACCCCGTCAAATAGACCTCCACTAAAAGTGCATCTAACTTTATTTAGATTAATTATTTGTTTTAATTCTTCTTCAAACAACTTACCATCACTTACATAATTCAAATACCAAATAGCAACTCCTATACCTATTGACCCACCAGATAAATAAGGTAATACACGATGATTATCCTCATCGAATGTTTGTAAAGTATTAGTTTCTTCATCTACCTTACAATTCTCTAAATCTCTCTCTATATACTCTATTGATTTTAAGTAATAATCATTTTTCTTAGTTACTGAATATAAAGCTGCATAAAATAATGATACTCCTGACCAACCATCAATTAATCCAATAGGCACGGCTGACCAATCTGTAACAGATAAATTATTATTTTCCTTTATAACATTTTCAATATAAACAGATATATTTTCAGCTAAAACCAAATACTCTTCCCATTTTTCTTCTAAAAATAGACTTATGAACGAAATTCCAATCCCTGCTAAACCCGATCTTAAAGATATATCTCTTAAATTTGTATATGATAGTTCTTGGAATATTTGTATTGCATCATCTTTATAGCCTAGCTCATATAATGTCGAAGCAACACCTGATTTGCCTGTAAATAATCCACTTTCCTCCAGGGAATCGAGGTTTCTAAGTAAAACATTTTCAATCCATTCATTTATTTGCCCATTGATGTTTCCCGACCTAGCAAGGGCTAAAGCAGCTCCAGAACCACCCGTAAAAACATTTAACTTTCCACCTGACATTTCAAATTGACGTACATCTCCATGGATTAAGGAACTATTGGGTAAAAGATTATATTCTATACTGTTTCTTAATCCTTCTATAACTGTATGTATATTTCTTCTTCTCGGAGTTTTCCTGATATAGTTATCTACCTTCTCTTTAGTTTCAGATAAATATTTATCGCATAATCTTTCTATACCAACTACATAATCATAAACTTCTGTTCCGAATTCTTCTTCTATCCACCTGTCATGTACACTTTTTATACTTTCTTCAATATCAGATATAGGTCCTATAGGTAAAATACAGAACCTTAAAATTTTCTTGACTGCATACCAATCGCGTTCCTTATGATTTTTATTTTTATCATTAGTAAAACCAATGGTTTGTAAAGCACCCTGTTCTTCAATATCAATTTTTGCTGCTGACTCAAAGTCAATGATTTTTAAATCTAAATTAGGTGTAATCATTATATTTAATGGTTGCAGATCCCCCATACCCACATCTTTACTATGCATTAATTTGACCGTATTAATTAAGCTATTGATTATCCTTTTTACCTTCTCGATATATACATCTTTATCATTTTCAATGTTGAATGGATAGTTTACCGCACACCACGATTGTAGAGTTAAACCCTCTACAAATTCTTCTACTAGAAATACATGTTTCCAAGTTTTGAAATAATCGAGAATATTAACCACACCTTCAACATCTTTAAGCCTACTCAATGCTTTATACTCAATATTTAACCTATCAATAGCATCTTTATATTGACCGTCTAACCCTACTTTTGGTCTACCTTCTTTTATTACTACTTTCCTTTGATCTGAGTTCCTTACTCCTACGTATATCCCACCTCCATTATTAAATCTAAGTACACCTTGGAATGTGTAATCCTTAAACTTTTGATTTGTTTCTTCATCTAATTGATTATTTATTGAATCCAAATATTTATCGAAATCACTAACGAATTCAGGGACTTTATAATATGGTTTTCTATTATCTGGTATTAACTCCTCTTTATCGTTCTTTATACAAAGCTCTCCTTTTTCATTGTAAATATTTATAAAAGCACCATATCGATAATATATATTACTATCCTTCCAACATTTATCATTCAAAATATATGGTCCATTTTCATATACTTTTAATTTCTCATAAAGTTCATTAAGCAATTGGATAAACTTCCCATCTGTTGGGGGGTATATCGCAATAAATTTTCCAGAAGATGTTCTATCTCCATGTTTTGAATTTAAATTGAATAAAGTTTGTTTATCCTTAATATGTTTAAAATCTATTTTATGTTTAAAAACTATTTTACTTACGGTTTCTAAAATCTCCTGGGCATTATTCATCGTTGCACTTATATGTATTTTCCATCCCTGTTCTTTGATCTTTTTGTCTGTATTGCGATAATATTTCCATGGTGAATTTTTCTCTACATTTATTTCGAAATCAACTGGTACAGTATCTATTATGTATGGGTCGCTTGTAATATTAGATCCTTTTTCTATATAATAGTTGGAATCATTACTCATATGTTTAAAATAAACTAATTTTTTCTCCATGTTATTTACTCCTAATGTACAATTTTATATTTTACGACTAACTGTTAGCCTGTAATAATTCCTTATGAGTTTGTTCTTTAAACTGTTGTTCACAAAATTGATTATATAATTTATGACTTCGTTTCAAATCCCAATGATTTCCTTGTCCCGTCACTTCTCCGTTTTCCATAAAAATAATATTATCAGCACTTACAACAGTTGATAACCTATGAGCTATAATAATAGAAGTTCTACCCTTAATAATTTTTTTCATTGCTGCATGAACTATTTCTTCTGAATTACTATCAAGACTTGAAGTCGCTTCATCTAAAAAGATAATTTTTGGATCCTTGAGAAACATTCTTGCTATGGCTATTCTTTGCCGCTGTCCTCCCGATAGATTTAATCCTCTTTCACCTATGTTTGTATCTAAACCATTAGTTAAATTCTTTATAAATTCCCAAGCGTAGGCCTGTTTGCATGCTTCTATTATTTTCTCATCACTGGGTAATTCTTTTAAACCAAAAATAAGGTTTTCTCTTATACTTCCACTTATTAAACTATATTCTTGTGAAATATAACCTATTTGGTTACGCCATGAATTCAAGGAATAAGTTTCTATATCATCATTACCAATATAAATCCTTCCACTAGTTGGTTTGTAGTATCTCTCTAAAAGGGAAACAATTGTTGTTTTCCCACTACCACTTGGTCCTACTAGTGCATTTGTACTTCCACCTTTGATAGTTAAATTAATATTTTTCAGAGAGAACGCTTCAGCATCTCCGCTGTAATGAAAATTTAAATCTTTTATTACTAAATCCCTAGTTGTCATAGTTAAATCTTTACCAACACTTTGATCTTCTTCAACTTCAGATAATAATTGCGTAATTCTTTCTGTCGCACCAATAGTTTTTTGTAATTGTGTAAAGAATAACCCAAAATTGGTAATAGGCCCTATGATATAAAATATTAGCGTTAGAAATGCAATAAATGTTCCTGGTGTCAAACTTCCATTAGCTAATTTAACTCCCCCATATCCAATAATAGTGACAATAATAACCATCATAATCAAATTTATTACAGGGTTTACTATAACCATCCATTTATTCTGTTTTAAGCTAACATTCCGTAGATTTTCAACATCCTCGATTCCTTTGTCAATTTGAAATTCTTCTGCTGTGGAAGCCTTAACCAATTTAATTACAGATATTGTTTCGACTGCCCTTACGTTTAATTTTCCTGTTAAAGTCTGTGTCATTTTAGATAACTTAGATAAAACCTTTCCAAGAGGTATAAAAACGAGTAAATAAACAGGTATTGCAACAATAATTATCATTGTCAATTGCCAATCATAATAAAACAGCCAAAAACCGCAAAATAAAACCATTAATATAGCATTAACAAATTGTGAGAATGAGTTACTTACCAAGTTGTAGATTACCGAGGTGTCATTCACAAATCTACTAGCTATATCCGCTGAACGATTCTTGTCATAAAAGTCAATTGGTAATTTAACAATCTTCCTCCATATTAAACCTCTTAGATTTGCTACAACATTAAGCCCGACAACACTTAACATATAACTACCAATTGCCCCAATAATTGCGCTACCTATGAATATTCCTAGTAACCCCAATAGAATATTTGAATTAATACCATTAGCAATAGTATAAGAATCTATTAAACTCTTTAAATAATGTGGTACTAAAGTAGATGAAACTGCACTTATTGCACTTAAAATCATTGCTTGTACAAATAACTTTATATTTGGTTTAGTTTTTCTTACTAATGATAAAAAGTTCTTCCAATTACTAGTGTCTTTAGTCATTTTTCTCACCTTTACATTTTCCCAATATTCCGTATATTTAGGATATTAATATACCTTACACACTATTTTCAAGTAAATAATTGTTATAAACTTATACCTTGATGTATTATCTCCGAAGTATATTTTTCTGTGATTCCATAAAGTTGTCTTTTTGAAGTATATTCTCGTTGTGGTTACGTGAAGTTGTCTTTTTGAAGTATATTCTTGTTGTGATTCCATGAAGTTGTTTTTTAAAGTAAATTTTCGTGGGATTTCCATAACGTTGTTTTTTTGAACTATTCATTGGTGAATTTTTTAAAATTGTGTGGATATTGAGTTTAAATAAAATAAATATTTGCCTTAAAGTTAATTCTATTTTTACACTTATTACAATTTCCACTAATATAATCACATAATCTATAATAAAAAGTCAATACATTACACGACCAAAAATTACAAGAAATTTAAAAATAGAACTTTAGTACGTTAAACATCTAAATATTTAGTCACGAATTCACATTATATTTATTCCTAGTTTAATCTATTTGACAAACAAATTACCAAGTTATTTATGAAATCTGGGTATTTTTATTTTTGTTTAACCTCTCTGTATCCATGGTACTAGCCTATCAACCTGCATTTCACTTAGTAAAGGGTATATAAATAATCTAACTCTCAATATTTTGTATTGACTGAATTATTCAAAACAACTTATAGTAATGTTGTTATGATTTTATTAATCTACTAAATTGATAAGGGGGATAGACTATAATTAGGATTTAAAGTATTTAGTAAAAAAGAAGGTAATGTCAAAAGTTCTATGAAAAACGGATTAGCAAACAAGATTTATTCCGAAATAAGGTGGAGAACCGTCGCCATTTGCCCTTGACAAACACGCCGATGGTTTAAGTTAGGTGTAACAAGGGCGAAGGGAACTAAATTAAGGCATGACAAATACGCCC
>NZ_LN868937.1:534553-624313 GCF_001244735.1 Bacillus andreraoultii | reverse complement strand
GGCTCTATAATAAATGTTGGGGTTAATAAAAGATTCAAAAAAAAGAGACACACGACTCCTAATTTCCTTTTATACTTGAATTGACAGAAACAAGTTAAAGAAAGGGAGTCGTGTGCAAATGAATAATAACATAATTATGCCAGGATTAGAAGACGTAAAAATACTAAAAGTGGAACAAATGGATGACAGATTAGCGTTGTTTGTTGAAATGGAAGCACGCACACATACTTGTCCTAGATGTGGTGCCAAAACACGACAAATTCATGATTATCGAATGCAGAAAATCAAGCATTTAAAGTGGTTTGAACGCCTCTGCTATATCTTTTATAACAAGAGACGATATCGTTGTGATGCTTGCGAGAAGAGGTTTCCTGAGAAAAACAATTTTGTGGAGCGTTATAAACGGTTTACCAAAGAGTGGAATCAGGCTGTAAACGTGAGAAGTGTTCAAGCCAAAACATTTAAGGAACTAGCTCAACAATATGGTACTTCGATTTCAACGGTTATAAGACGATTTGATGCATTTGCCGAAAATGAAGTAGGGGAAGTTAAGGAACTCCCGAGAGTAATCGCTATAGATGAGTATAAAGGGGATACCAAAGAAGGAAAGTATCAGTTAATCATCGCGAACGGAGATACAAGAGAGCCTTTGGATATATTACCGAATAGAAAAGGAAAAACAATATCTCAATACTTACGAAAGTATGGGGCCAATGTAGAAATAGTCATTATGGACATGAGCCATTCTTTTAAATCGGCTGTACGAAAGGCCTTAGATCATCCACTAATTATAGCCGACCATTTTCATTTTTGTCGCTATATCTATTGGGCACTTGATAAGGTAAGAAGGCGGATTCAGTCAGATTGGAATGATTATGACCGGAAAAAGTGTAAAAAAATGAGATATGTATTTTACAAAGATAGTGCGAAACTAACCGAAAACGAGAGATGGTACCTAGATCGATACCGTGGTATGTCGAAGGAACTAGATATGGCGTATCAATTAAAAGAGGCTTATTGTGAATGGTTCAAACAAGCGAAAGAAAATGGTTCAGAAGGTATGCGTAAAACCAAAGAAGGCTTAAACACGTTTTATCAGTTAGTTAGAGATACTGGAGTGCAGGAATTTCTACGCAGCATACGGACGTTTAAAAACTGGGAAAAAGAAATTTTAAATAGTTTTATGTATAGCTATTCTAATGGATTTCTGGAAGGAATAAATAACCACACAAAGGTAATAAAACGGAATGCGTATGGTTTCAGAAACTTCAAACGAGCAAGAGCTAGAATATTGTTATCNGGCTCTATAATAAATGTTGGGGTTAATAAAAGATTCAAAAAAAAGAGACACACGACTCCTAATTTCCTTTTATACTTGAATTGACAGAAACAAGTTAAAGAAAGGGAGTCGTGTGCAAATGAATAATAACATAATTATGCCAGGATTAGAAGACGTAAAAATACTAAAAGTGGAACAAATGGATGACAGATTAGCGTTGTTTGTTGAAATGGAAGCACGCACACATACTTGTCCTAGATGTGGTGCCAAAACACGACAAATTCATGATTATCGAATGCAGAAAATCAAGCATTTAAAGTGGTTTGAACGCCTCTGCTATATCTTTTATAACAAGAGACGATATCGTTGTGATGCTTGCGAGAAGAGGTTTCCTGAGAAAAACAATTTTGTGGAGCGTTATAAACGGTTTACCAAAGAGTGGAATCAGGCTGTAAACGTGAGAAGTGTTCAAGCCAAAACATTTAAGGAACTAGCTCAACAATATGGTACTTCGATTTCAACGGTTATAAGACGATTTGATGCATTTGCCGAAAATGAAGTAGGGGAAGTTAAGGAACTCCCGAGAGTAATCGCTATAGATGAGTATAAAGGGGATACCAAAGAAGGAAAGTATCAGTTAATCATCGCAAACGGAGATACAAGAGAGCCTTTGGATATATTACCGAATAGAAAAGGAAAAACAATATCACAATACTTACGAAAGTATGGGGCCAATGTAGAAATAGTCATTATGGACATGAGCCATTCCTTTAAATCGGCTGTACGAAAGGCCTTAGATCATCCACTAATTATAGCCGACCATTTTCATTTTTGTCGCTATATCTATTGGGCACTTGATAAAGTAAGAAGGCGGATTCAGTCAGATTGGAATGATTATGACCGGAAAAAGTGTAAAAAAATGAGATATGTATTTTACAAAGATAGTGCGAAACTAACCGAAAACGAGAGATGGTACCTAGATCGATACCGTGGTATGTCGAAGGAACTAGATATGGCGTATCAATTAAAAGAGGCTTATTGTGAATGGTTCAAACAAGCGAAAGAAAATGGTTCAGAAGGTATGCGTAAAACCAAAGAAGGCTTAAACACGTTTTATCAGTTAGTTAGAGATACTGGAGTGCAGGAATTTCTACGCAGCATACGGACGTTTAAAAACTGGGAAAAAGAAATTTTAAATAGTTTTATGTATAGCTATTCTAATGGATTTCTGGAAGGAATAAATAACCACACAAAGGTAATAAAACGGAATGCGTATGGTTTCAGAAACTTCAAACGAGCAAGAGCTAGAATATTGTTATCACACAAGTATAAAGGAATAGGGGTCCATCTAGGCTAGAAATAATCCCCCTTTTATTGTAGGTATGAATTTTATTTCATACCTACAATAAAAGGTCACCAAGCGAAAGCGCGGTAGCTTAACCCCAACATTTGACAAAGAACCTAAATTCCAGAAGGGAGATAATGTTGATGGCATCAACATTATCAACAAAAAAACCGTTTATCATTGATGATATTCGGTGGAGGTTAAAGGGCTAGTACTTTTGGTAAGTACGAATGGCTGCCTAGTAAATCTTTAAAGATAGCAGTCGTAGAGTTTATCGTGTAAAAACATTAGATTATGATACTGAAATGGCAGAAGTTCTGACTTTGTAGAAGAAGTCGAAAAGCACATCGGAGATACTGTTATGTGGAGACTAAGAGGAGAAAATACGTACCGTATGAGTACAAACTGTATTTTTACCGAAAGAATCTTCTATTATTGACCGAATCATTAATTACTTCTTTGGGAAGATTAAAACAAATTTTTTGAAGCCAGGTTATTAAAACATTTATAGGAGGGAAAATATTTTGGGACAAATTGCTAGTAATAGATTTAGACGTGTATAGCGAGAAATATATGTTTAGAGTATAAAGGAGACTGAATTTGACAGTTTAGAGTTGTTTTAATTACCATTTTAATGGAGATGAATTTAATGGAAAACGAATATTTAAAACATCATTAAACTAGAATTAAGAATAGCTACTTCAACCAAGCATAAAACGTATGAATTACATTATCGAACTTGAAATTTTTTAAATCCTCTCTCAATACTTTTATAGGCAATCTCTTCTTCAGAAACTTTTATAAATCGGTTTGGGATTTGCTTTAAGGATTGTACAAATTCCACCAACTGTGTTTCAGTCCCTTCTGCTTCTAATTCAACTGTGCCATCATCTTTATTCATAACCCAACCAGTTACTTTATGTTCTAATGCCTTTTGCAAAACGGAATAACGAAACCCCACTCCTTGAACACGTCCATGAAAAATAATATGTACAATCATTGCTAAAACCTCCTCATATTTTTGGAACCGCAAATAACTAAAAAATGGAATAGTATGAATAAGTTTTTTCTTTTATGTAGTATTCGCTGCTTGTTAAGTTACTCTTATTTAATTATATCAAACATCTGCTTACGTTATTTTAAACAGGAGATTAAAACGCTACTAATTAAGCTTCTTCTCTGAACTCCACAATACTTTCTCAAACAGGTAAAAGAGCGACCAGTAAAACGTCAATCGCTCTCAAAATTTTAATATTTATTTAACTCACTCATCGGTGTTTGAATAATAACCGGGTTTTTCTTCGGATCTAACCATTTCAAAATGGACAAAACATTTTTTTCAGAAGTTGCGGTACAGCCTAAAGTGTAGCTTGTACCTGTATGGAAGAAAATAGCACTTCCTTTATATGGAATGCGATCCGTATTGTGATTAATCACAAATCCATATTTATATAAACGATGGTTCATATTTTCGGCGCTCTTCCATTTGCCATTTGTTTTCTTTTTTGACTGCCATGTATTGTAAAGTGAGGATTTAGGATCGTCCACCCAAACATCGTCAGCAGTTATTTGGCGATATTGCATTTTCGTCCCTGGATTTTTCCCATGACCAAAGGCGGTGCCTATAGTAAATTTTCCAACTGGTGTTTTCCCATCGCCTTCTTTTTTATCTTTTGTCAATCCATGTTTACCAATATATCCAGTTGTAGCTAACACTTGTTTCCATTGTCCTTTTGCATCCTTTTCAAAAGTGTGAATATCTGCCTTTGTCGTGTTAAAGCTATTCGTCGTTACTAAAATTAATTGCCGATTATTTTTAACTGTTTTTAGTCCGGTGGCTAAGTTCTTAACTAGTGTATTCTTCGTTGTTGGCTTCGTTGCTGTCAAATACTTACTAGATACCCAACCCGTTTTTCCACTAATCTTCACTTGGCTCCACGTACCACTTGTTTTTATAACGGATATGGCTTGATTCTTCTTTACAGATGTAATAATTTTATGCTGTGTACTTGGTCCACTACGCACATTCAACGTACTTGCTGTTACATATTTCGTTACTGTTTTAAGTACGGTAACTTTTTTCACCGACGATTTCGTTGCTGGCTTCTTTGTTGTTAAATATTTACTTGATACCCATCCGGTTTTCCCGCTAACCTTCACTTGGCTCCAGGATCCACTTGTCTTTGTAAAAATTACGGCTTGATTTTTCCTAGTAGTGGCGATTACTTTATATTTCGTACTCGGACCACTTCGGACATTTAACGTACTTGCTGTTACATATTTCGTAACTTTAGACGCTGCCTCTACAGAATTATCTTGTATCAAGAAAGAAAAACCAAATACAATTATCATTATAGTAGAAAAGAGCAACATCCTCTTTAATTTTGCCAATTATTCCACCTTCTCCCTGCATATGTCAATTACTCTAGGTTGTATATAATGGACTCTGGATTTGCTTCACACTCTATTATATCGGATAAAAATCATATTTATGAAGTTTTTGGGAGAGGCTACAAAAACAACACATAGTTTCGGTTTTCAAACACTGAAATCATGTGCCATTTGATTTTACTCCTTTAGAGACGTCAATAATTCGTTTATCTTCTGTTCAGAAAGACCCGTTACCTTCATAATAAATGGGATATCTGCACCTTCTGTTAACATACGTATAGCTGTTTCGATAATCCCCTTTTCGATTCCCTTTTCGATTCCCTTTTCGATGCCTTTTTCTATGCCTTTTTCCATACCTTCCATATACCCTTTTTCAACTATTTTTTCATACAATTTGGTCATGCTCATCACCCCTAATGAATAGGCACATCATTTCAACCTTCCCTAAAAAAGAACTGAAATCATGTGCCATTTGTTTTTACTACTTCAGAGACGTCAATAATTCGTTTATCTTCTGTTCAGAAAGACCCGTTACCTTCATGACAAATGGGATATCTGCACCTTCTTTTAACATACGTATAGCTGTTTCGATAATCCCCTTTTCGATTCCTTTTTCCATACCTTCTATATACCCTTTTTCAACTATCTTTTCATACAATTTGGTCATGCTCATCACCCCTAATAATTGTTCTGTTTCGTCTTCATTTAAATAATTAATTGAAATTGTTAGTAAAAAGGCGAGGATTTGATTTTGCTTTTCTTGATTCTTAACTTTACTTGCAATATAGGCAGAGTCCATTGTCATTTCAGCACGACTCTTTTTACTTTTCATTAATGGTAATAATACTAGGTTACCCATTTCTTCATCGGTTAACTCTTCGCCGTTTTCAATCTTATTCCATAATTGTTTAAAAATATGGTCACCATCACGATGCCCAATATAAATATTTTGAACTTGATAGGTGATAGATCCGTAATTTTTTGTATCGATAGCGTCGTTGATTCCAGCCCCATAGATAACATATGTGGCAATAGGCAATTTCCATTCGTTATAGATGAACGAATCATATAACATAAGCCGATCAATTAACTCTTCAGAAGTAGTAGTTTGGAATTCTAAATGCAGTAAAGTGCCATTTTCCAGTTTGCAGAGATAATCAACTTCCAAATCATGTGTTTGCACAACTGGCAAATCGGAAGGAAGCAACTCTTGAATTTTGCCTACCTCAATTCCAAGTAGTTTAAAAAATTGCTCTCTCATCAATTTCGCTAAATGCCGAAAAAGAATATCTTTACTATTTCGATGCAAAACGTATCTTTTCCTTTCTTTAATTTTAACACAACCGCCTTTCTTGTTTAAATTAATAAAGAAGTATTTGGGATAAGGAAATGCTAATTTTAGAAAGTATCATTGTGGTATGATTCGTGAAGAAAAAAATCACTTTTTATGGGATAGACTGCATTATGTCGAAACAATGATTGAAAGTGTTGAGAAAGCGAATATCTTTATGCCTTATTAAAAAAAGGCACATAAATTTAAAAGGGACCCTAGTAAATAGGGCCGCCTGTAAAGATAATGTTTATCGAAGAAGTTGGAGTACGCCTTGCGGAAGTTGGTTGGATTGAGCCAACATCGCTTGTGCGGCTTGAGATAAAATAGCATTCTTCGTTTGTTCCATCATTTCTTTCGCCATCGTGCGAACATTTGCTTTCACAAATGACTAGACTATCTCTTCACCCTCGAACAAGTGAGGGGTCGGGTACTTCGGTTTCACAATGCTGATGGACATTGCTTCACCTACGGATTTCATCGCCATAGCAAATTGCCTTAGGCGGTCTATCCTAGTCGTTGAACCTTCTCCAAAGTTTCCTCACAGGAGCTCGGCTGCTGATTGCCCAATCTTTTCTTTTTTCAAACCGTCACGTCTATCGTTTCCAATTCCGTTGTGGTAAGAAAAGCTTTCAGGGGTTTCCAGCAATTCACCCGATGATAATCCAAACCGTTACCAGCTTGGACGACTGTGCTTGTTGCCTCCTATAAGATTAGGAAACTAAAGCATAATCAACGTCACGAATTCGTGATTCTGCAGCAGTTAGGTTTTCTGAGGATGTGTTCAAATTATTTATTGTATGATCTAAACGGTTTTGATAAGCACCTAATTTAGAACGCTCTTTGGACACTTCAGTGATTGCTTTATCAATATTAGTTATTGTCGCTTTTGCTTTATCATGTGTTGAAACATCAACCTTCCCAGCATCTGCTAAGTCTAATACACCATCAGTTTTCATGTTTCGGATATTTAAGCTTAAATTTTGACCTTCATTAGCTCCAATTTGGAACGTAACAGAACCAGATTTAACTACTATATCCCCTAGTGCGGAATCTGCTGTATATCCAGCATTTGTTTTAATAGTGATTCCAAAATCAGAGAAGTTTAGTTCTTGTACCCCATCCGTATTCGAGATTGTCTGCGTTTTATCCCCAGCAGAATTTGTCATCGTCAGCTTACCTGTATCATCGCTAGAGATTGTATACGTGTCAGCTATAGCGCCATTTGTCGTCGCACTAGCTACACCAGTTACTGCTAAAACTGTCGTAGTTTTTGCGTCCTGTTCAACAGTTCCACCAAGACCGCCATTAAGCAATGTCTGTTTGTTAAATTCTGTTGTATCCCCAATACGATCTATTTCTTTTTTCAATTCATTTAGTTCTTCCTGAATAGCATCTCGGTCTTGATCAACATTTGTATCATTTGCCCCTTGAACGGCTAATTCACGCATACGTTGAAGAATGCTATGTGTTTCATTTAAAGCTCCTTCTGCTGTTTGAAGCATTGACGTAGCATCTTGGGCATTTTTAGCAGCCATATCAAGTCCACGAATTTGTCCACGCATTTTCTCAGAGATGGCAAGACCTGCTGCATCGTCCCCTGCACGATTAATCCGCAAGCCTGATGATAGTTTCTCCATTGACTTCATTTGACCATTGTTTGCAGTATTTAATTGTCGATACGTATTTAATGCTGCAATATTGTGATTAATTCTCATGTTTTTTCCTCCTTGGATTATTTTTTGATGAACATCCTTTTTCATCTTTGTCCCTTGTTGAATACTTCATCTTATCCGGAATCAATTTTTCTCCAACAAAAAAGGACGAGTGAACTATATGGTTAAAACCTTGTATGCCTCCTGCAAAAAGGGTTTCTACCATAATCATTCACTCGTCCTTGAGCGTTCATCGTATTCTATTTTACTAGTGCTTTTTCATACACTTCTCCACGTACAATGGGGACTTCCCGTGGTGCATCAATGGCTAAGCGAAGATGTCCTTCTTCACTTTTAACCACTTTTACAAAAATTTTATCATCAATCACAACATACTCACCAGGTTTTCTCCCTAAAACCAACATAAAAATATCCTCCTTGAATTTGCAATCATGCGACAAATTTAGAGTTAAGTTTATGCCGGAGATACAGATGAAAATCGGCTTTACGTACGAACAGATTTTATCTCCAATCATGCATCCTTGCACACTGAACTTAGTCACAACACTCGTCCTTGAGTGGAATAACTAACTCTATTTCTTATATCGGAACCTTCAGTTTTTTGTTTAATGTTTTTTATAAAATTTATTAGAAATTTTTCTTATAATCATTTATGACAACATCTTTATCAATTCACATTACGCTACAGCTCCTGAAAAATCTTTTAAAGCTCATGTTTTATCTGCCTTTGATTATACTATGAATAAGTTTCGAATATTGGAGGATAACGGAATGCCTGAATTACCAGAAATGGAAACATATAAATCCTTACTTCATTCATTGATTAACGGGAAGCCGATTATAGATGTATCCATTCATCGGGAAAAGTCCATTAATTTACCGGTTGATGAATTCATTCAGCAAGTAGCCAATCAGAAAATTACTTCAATCAAACGCCGGGCGAAATATTTAGTTTTTCAATTAGAAAGTGGCGTATGTTTACTGTTGCACTTGATGCTAGGTGGTTGGATGTTTTTTGGTAGAGATGAAGACAAGCCGAATCGAACCGTCCAAGTGAGACTCTCATTCGGTGAGCAGCACCTTCATTTTATTGGACTTCGTTTAGGATATTTACATCTTTTAACAACTGAAATGGTTAGGGAGGCATTCGAGAAACTCGGTCCAGAACCACTTAGTCCCCAATTTACAATCGATTGTTTTCACCAACAATTGCATAATCGACGGGGAAATCTTAAATCATTACTCATCAATCAAGAGGTAATCGCAGGAATTGGAAATAGATATTCGGATGAGATTCTTTGGCATGCTGAACTACTACCAGAGCGGAAAGTTCATGATTTAGCCGAAGAACAGTTTACTCACCTATACAACTCCATCCTATTTATCCTGGAAAGAGGAATACAACAAGGTGGCTATATGGAAAACCCATTATTTATAGGAGATGGGAAAACAGGTGGTTATCAAATGTACATTCACGACAGAGAAGGAGAAGCATGCCCTCGATGTCACACTCCCATTGTAAAGAAGGAGATGTCCTCACATAAAGTTTATTTTTGTCAGAGGTGTCAACATTAGTTAAAGCTAGAAACGAGGTTTGAAAAATGAAATTTGGTTGCCATCTTTCTATAAAGGACGGCTTTTTAGGTGCTGCAAAAAAGGCATACAAAATGAAAGCCAATGCATTTCAATATTTTCCGAAAAACCCTCGGAGTTTATCTGTAAAAGAATTTGATAAAGAAAATGCCACTCTCTGCCACGCCTTTTGTAAGGAAAAGGCCATTTATCTTAGAAACACCGAAAGAAGAAATACCACATGGAAAGGAATTACGGATGATGTGGGATAGGTGGGGGTAGCTATTTTGCCCCAATTGACTTTATTTTCTATAATATCAAGAGGGATATATGGTTAGGGAGATTATTCTATGAATTATAGTTGTAATAAAAAGGATGACTTTTTTAATTATATGTGCGGTAAGTTACTTGGTGATGGAAGTATAACTGTACAGGAAGGTAGAAAGCCAAGATTTCAATTTATTTCATAAGTCCAGTGATTATGAATGGGCCAATCACTGTTACAAAGTCCTATCACAGTTTATCCCTTTGAATGTACCAAAATATAAAAAAGTTATAGATAAAAGAGTAAAAGTTGGTTATACAGAGAGCTACTATGTCCAATCAAAGACGTGTGATTATGTTACTTTACTTGAATCAATCTGGTATAAGAATCGAAAAAGGGTTATACCATTTGAATTTGTTAAGGACTACCTAGATGTTAAAGCACTAGCATGGTGGTATCAAGATGACGGACATTTGAAATTGGAGAAAAACATCCCAAGGAAAATAATACTTTCCACAGATAGTTTTACAAAGGAAGAGAATGAATTTTTGATTAAGGAATTAAATAGAAAGTACCTGTTGTCCTTCAGTAGAGATAGCCAAAATCGTCTAGTTATTTACGATCAACGACAAATATATTATTTTATTCGGCTTACCCAACCGTACATGCATAAATCAATGGTAAGAAAATCATTTCCTATCCCACATAAAAACACGCCAAACCAGGCTTATAGAACAACCATTTACTTACCAGAAACTATTAAACTAACAAAACCAACTTACCAAATTAACAAACAACTAGAGAACCTTTCAGACATTCTGGATATTGTTAAAGTTCGTGAATCTTACTTAAATTTTTACAAGAATAAATTATTAGTACTAAACGAAATAACTATTCGTAAATCTTATCAAGTTATTATTGATAAAAGCCACCGAGAGAAAATGGTTGAATGTAAAAATTATACAGGACTAAATAATAGCGATATTGTGACCATATGTTTTATAATGAACTCTAATACCTTGTAAAACAGTAGTTACTAGAAGTTTAGTAATTACTGTTTTTATTTATAATGTTATTTCCTCTTTGTTATATGCCAAACAACGACAAAATATTGCCTATCCACATGCCCTAGGAACTGCATCAACAATTGGTAACCATCCTCTGTACCACGTACACAGCGATTCTTATAAAGCATGCTTGATTCCTTTACAAGCTTTACAATGACAATGTTCACACGTTTTTCAGATTGATTGGTCATATTCAAAATTCCTTCTCCAAAATAGAAAAAGGACTTACTCCCCGAAGAGAGAAGCCCTAATCCTGATGAACATCAGATGAATGAATATATTAGTAAATAATATATTTTCGTTCCTTTTATTACCTTAATATGTAAAAGGGGGCTTAGACTATTGAAGCCCCACTATTTTTTTACAATTACTTTTTTGGAGAGTAAGATTCGTTAGTTATATTGATGTCAACTCGTTCCCCATCTGTCTCAGAATAACTGCAGTCTGGGCATAACCAATGAGAAGTTTTCCAATTGTTAGATTCACTTCCCTTTATATATTTCATTTTTGAATCACATTGGACACATTTCATAGGATTTCAATCCTTCCATAATATTATTATCCCTAAATAAAAGAGACCCTAGTAAAACTAGAGTCCCTTCCAAAAATCTAATATTAACGAAGAAGTTGTAGAACTCCTTGTGGTTGTTGGTTAGCTTGAGCCAACATTGCTTGTGATGCTTGTGCAAGAATAGAGTTCTTAGTTTGTTCCATCATTTCTTTCGCCATCGTGCGAACATTTGCTTTCACAAATGACTAGACTATATCTTCACCCTCTAGCAATCTAGTAAGGGTCGGGCACTTCGGATTCACAATGCTGATGCCCATTGTTTCACCTATGGATTTCATCATCATGAGCTTAGCTTTTAGATGGTTTATCCTAGTCGTTGAACCTTCTCCACTCTTTCGAGACAGGAGCTTGGCTGCTGATTGCCCATATCTTTTCTTTTTTCAAACCATCACGCATGTCGTTTCCAACTACGTTGTGGTAAGAAAAGCTCTAAGGGTTTTCCAGCAATTCACCCGATAATAATCGCTAGCCGTTACCAGCTAGGACGACTGTGCTTGTCACTGTAATTAAGCAGCTAAAGCATAATCAACGTCACGAATACGAGATTCCGCAGCAGTTAGATTTTCAGAAGATGTGTTCAAGTTATTGATAGTATGGTCCAAACGATTTTGTGCTGCCCCTAATGATGACCTTTGTGAAGATACTTTATTAATTGCAGCATCTACAACTTTAATTAAAGCTTCTGCCTTTGCTTTTGTATCAACAGCAGTATTATCACTTATTTTGTCACTAAGGTTGTTGCCTGCTCCACTACCTAAAGTAGAACTTGACATTTCTTTGAATTCTACCTTTAATGTCTCATCAGCACCACCATTGCTACCAATTAAAAATTCTGCTGAACTACTACCTGATTCAGTTACAACTGTTAATCCAGTACCACTACCATGTAATGCACCACCAATATTAGCAGCAGTGTCATCACCTGTAACTGTAATACTTACACCTAGCGTATTGAAACTTAGTGTTTCCTCATTGTCATCGAAATCTGCATCTTTAATATTAATAGTTTGAGCTGCGTTGTCACTCTTTCTTGTAAGAGTTAAATCTCCAGAACTATATGAAAAAGTGTAAGTTTCGTCAGCTTTAGCACCACTAACATCAACGTTAGAGATTAGTGCACTTCCTAACGCTACACCTGTTTTTGCAGTTGATGTAGATTTTTGGGTAGTTGCCAAATCTCCATTCAGAAGTTTCTTTCCATTAAAAGCTGTGGTGTCAGAGATTCTGTCAATTTCGTCTGTTAGTTGAACTAGTTCATCTCCAATAGCCTTCCTGTCATCTGCTGTATTAGTGTCGTTTGAAGCTTGCACTGATAATTCACGCATACGTTGAAGGATTGAATGTGTTTCATTTAATGCTCCTTCGGCAGTCTGAATCATAGAAATACCATCTTGGGCATTTTTTGATGCTTGGTCCAATCCACGAATTTGTCCACGCATTTTTTCAGAGATTGCTAGACCAGCAGCGTCATCCCCAGCTTTGTTAATACGAAGACCTGAAGATAGTTTCTCCATTGATTTAGATTGTCCAGCAGCTGCAGTATTCAACTGACGATACGTGTTGTATAAACAATCTAAGAGGGATGGGTACGACAGTATCAATTAATAGGTATTTTAATTGCATCTTTTTTGTGTTAAAGTTTCCTTTACTTTAGGTACAATTATTCATTATTTAACAGTATCTTTTACAAATTAACTGAATTACTCTATTTCAATTCACGTTATCATGATATTGTTAATTGAATATTATATAACGCTCAAATCGTAAATCTCCTGAAAGTCATAAATATTTTTACCTTTACTCTCATATACCTTAACCCCCGATTTACAAAGCAAACCCAATACAAATAATACGGTATTCTCACTAAAAGGAGTCTTACTCTTTGTGTCTACGATTTCTGTAATATAGGTAGAAAAGTCGTATGTTATTCCTACGTCACTCATGATATGTGAAATAGGGGCTATAAGAAAATGTGATAAGTTAAATTTACAATTTTCCATCAAATTTTCGATAATTAGTGTTCTACCTAACCCTAAATTTTTTATTTCTTGATTATGATTAGATGCACTATCTTGAATTGCTTCTAGAACCATACCAATAGGAATCCTGTCTTTAGTACTTGATGTAATTTTTAAAATTACTCTATTTCCAGTTTCAATACTATACCTTTCTAAATAGCCATAATCTGGATGTTGAATTCCTAAAGATTTACTAGAGTCTCTAGTATAGATACTTTTAAATCTTAATGAGTCACCAATAATAAAAGATTTTTCTCCTAATATATTAAATTCAGAGCGTAACAGACTATCTATTTTAATTTTATAACCTTTCATTTCTATATAATTTCCAGAAAGGAACATCCAATGGCCTCTAATTCTAATTGCAAAATACAAGTCAGCATTTACAAAATTTGCGAACTTCCTTTTCTCTTGAAATACCTTTGGGGAAATTTTCCAAAAATCCTTTTCAGTAGATTTAACCTCTATTGCTTATCTTTTACCCTCTTTAGTATTAAACAAAAAATCTGTAGTGACTGTATTAGTTAATCTAGATATTCCCTCCTCAAATGCAATAATATCCTCTATTTTATTTAGAAAATAGCACCTTAATAAAAATTCATATTCAGCCTCTTTACCCTCTAGTCTTTTAGTGAGATCTTCCTTTTTTAAATTAAGCATTGTTGCTACTTTTTCTCTTTGCTCTTCATTCATAAAGGCCTTAATACTATGATAGGACTTAATCTTTTCCATAGGTGTACTTGTCACAAAACATCTTTCCTTCCTTACCAAGTTAAATAACAGAACATGAAACAATCAAATATTGCCTATAGTCAGAACCAACACCAAGATAAATCATCCATACTTAATTCTTAAATGGCTATAACTAATTGGTTTAATATTAAAATAAGACCGTTAGATTTTCGATTCTGTTCGTTAAATTCCAATTACTTATATGGCTTTCTTGGTTAGTAGATATGCCTCCCAAGAATTTATCCAGTAAATCAATTTATTTATCTATATAAACTATACTTTGAAATATTAATTATTTATTAAAATCCTTCTAAATTTACATATGGAACAGAATGTTTCTGTCTAGATAATTTAATTTCAATGCTATACAATTCTATTGTCTTCTTTTTGAACAGAAAACCATCTGATGGTTTGTTGAGCTATGATATCCATTAATCCAGAAAATTCCTCTAACTGTTCTGTAGGGCATTCTGAACCCTTTGGTTTATAATTTGTCTTAGCATGTGCAAACATATTTCTTGTTGCTGTTACTGCATCTACAATTTCTTTAAATGCTTGCTCCCTTTGATCCTTATTACTATTTAAGGTAATTTTATTAGTTTTTTTCAAAAACTCTGGTGCATGTTGTGCTAACTCATAGATATCACAGCATGTACTAATTGTGATTTTAAAAGCCTGATAATCTTTCCCTAAATCCCTATGCTCTTCAAAGATTTTACCTAACTCCAAAATGAAGTTTGAATCCGGTGATAAGGCTCTATTACTAGAAAGTTTTATCATAGTTTTTTCAATTAAATCTTTACGTATTACTGTCTGTGAAACATATTCAATGACCCGGCTAAAACTCAATATTTGTTGTTGTGGATACGATGTATCAAATGCTGATTTATAGATACTTAACAATTCTTTAATTCCTCTTCCTTGAAGAAGTGGCCTTAAACTTATTTCTTTCATATTTTTGAAGTCATCTTCATCTTCATCGTAATCCCAAAGCTCATATATCCATGGATTTGGTTCGATTTCTAAATTAAACGTAGACTTTAATTCAAAAAAGTATGAATCAAATATAATATCTAAATGTGCTTCAACAATTTTTTTATCACTTTCTATTACTATAAAAATGTCCTCTTCTAAATATGGTGGTACATATTTACTAAATAGACCCTTCTCTGCTAGCTTAAAATTAAAACTATTTAATCCCCATACAATATCAACATTATAAGATATATCTTCAAAGTCAATTTTAGATTGGAAGTTCATTTCAGAAATCATAGAATCCTGAAAATTAATATGTGAAGTTCCAATTCGAATATATGCCTTTTGTCCGCTTATAAATGTATAATCGTTAAGAAAATAACCCTGCCTAGCTTCTTCTACAAACTGTATCAAGTCACTTAATTCTAATAAGTCTTCAGCTTCATTAGGAAGGTAAACAATTATTTCTGAATTGGTATTTAATCTTAAAGTAGAATACTCTTCTTCGTCTTCTTCCTCTTCTAAAATTGAAATTCCATCATGGTAACAATCAATCTCATATTGTTTACAGAAATCCTTTAAATCTTCAAACCTATTTTTTAATTCTTCACTCTCAAAAAGCACTTTCTTCTCCCCCAATTAGTAAATTGCTGATTTATAACCATAAATACCACCTTTATTATAACCTTTTAATCAATTCATAATCCTTACAAGGTTAACTCCTTTTGTTTGTAAAAGCCATCACAACTATTCTTGAAATTGTTTAGAATTACTTATAATCGGCCTCCGAACCATTGGTATATAATTAAATACTTGCTTATTATTTCTCATTAAGTTTGCCAAACAGGTTTAGTTTCTTTATACGTTTATAAATTATAAAAGTTCACAAAGATATAATAAATTCAAGATTAAACATTTACATTTCTAACTTTTAAAACTCGTTTGTATATCTTTCATTCTACAAGTCAATAATAAAAATAATAGAGATAACAAACTTACTCGTATGGAGTGGAAGGTGATGAAATTGAAAAAAACGAATAATGAATTTCTTAATGAACTGTTTAAAATTTGGGGAGATGAATTTGAACCGCTTGAAGAATATAAAGGATCTGACACCGCCATAAAAGTCCTCCATAAGAAATGCAATCGAATACTGGATAAAACTCCAAAAAACTTAATTACTTTAAAATTAGGCTGTAGATTATGCAGAAATCAAGATAATGGAAAAAGGAAGAGAAAAACTCACGCTTGGTTTGTCAATAAGGTAAAAGAATTAGTGGGAAATGAGTATGTAGTACGGGGTTATTATACAAGGAGTAAAGATCCTATAAAAATGTATCACAATGTATGCGGGGATGAATTTACAACTACCCCTGATGCGTTTCTCGGTTCAAGGATTGGTAAGGGAAAAAAGGGAAATAGATGTCCAAAATGTTCAGGTAAATGGGCGAGAGATACGGAAACCTTTAAAAAAGAAGTATATGCAATATATGGAGATGAATTTGAGGTAATTGGCGAATATAAAGGGCGACACACAGACATTGAACTCCTACATAAAAAATGTAACAATACTTTGTATACACGACCTCGGCACTTTTTAGACGGTACATCTTATTGTAAATATTGTAGTAAAAAGGCAACAAAGGATACTGAAGCCTTTAAACAGCAAGTATTCGAATTAATCGGAGCAGAATATATAGTTTTAAGTGAATATATTGATGCAAAAACATCTATTACTTTATATCATCAAAATTGCGGAAGGTTGTACCAAGTTACTCCTGATAATTTTTTGCGGGGTCGAAGGTGTGGTCATTGTAACGATATTCGTAATTCAAAAGGATTTAAAGCAATATTTAGCCTCTTATTTATGAATAATATACCTTTTGATACAGAATATCGAGATGAAAATTGTAGAAATAAAAAGCCACTCCCTTTTGATTTTGTCATTTTTAATAATTGGATGCTGGATAAAGTAATTGCTTTCATCGAATTCGATGGAGAACAACATGATGAACCATCTGATTTCTTTGGCGGAGAAGAAGAATTCCTAAAGCGGCAAGTAAACGATCAAATTAAGGATGAGTTTGCTAGAAAAATGGAGATTCCTCTTATTCGAATAAAATATAAAGATTTAAATAATATAGATATAGTTCTACAAAAAGAATTAGAAAAAATTAATATATCCATAAAAATTAATAATGATGAAGTATCCATTACCTAAAGAAAGGAAATTAATGTTAAAAAGAGGTGAAAAGGGGATTACGTCGGTTCCAAACAGTAATCCACAAGATTTACAAAAAGTGTTTGGCCAATATCCCCTTTTTTATAACGCCTCAATCTGTTCCACCTGTGATGAATCAACATAAATAGCAGTTGTGTGAATGCCCCCATGTCGGGCCAGCTTCCTTATTATTTTATAGTTTTACAAAAACTGTGACGTAATCGGTGTGAGTGGTATTTTCTTTATGCCAGCTGTGCCTTTTAATTTAACATCTTTTGGTACACAGAACAGATTTGAAAAGAGATCGTTTACATACAAAGAGGTTAGTGGATTGTTGGGTAAAAAGTTTTGGGCAAGTTATTTATGGTAACGTATTTATAAAAAAAGAATGGTTGAAGAATAAGAAACAGAAATAAACAATAATGAAGAAGCGAATAAAGCATTTATAGACTTTTTCTTCTACTTTTTAAAATTTTCTTTCATGTTGGATAATCAAGAAATGATTAGTAAGGGATATTTAATCTCAATAATTTCCTCCCTCTTCCAATAACTCCAGAGTATTGTCTATTTATTGGTTTTCTTTTGCCTTTATTAACTTTAATTCCTTCATTATTCAAGCGTTCAATAATATATGATCTTTTTTTTTCAAAGTCATCTTTATAACACATAAGAAAATGCACCTCACTATGTTTATATCCAATACATTTATATGCTATACATAAAAAAAAGAGGCTGGGACATAACTAGCCAAAAGTAGTATATAAAAAGGTTCCAGGCAATAAAAAATTTGCTTGGAACCTTTTTTGTGGGGTTTTTCCATTTCTCGTCACTATTTTACCGCTGATGGCGGTGACTTTTCTCATATTCACCGCCATCAACGCAAAGGCTAATTCATTTTTCACTTTCTGTTTTCCTCTGACGGAAAAACGAGTGAAACCTAAATTAGCCTTCAGAAAACCGAACGCTGGTTCTACATCAATTTTACGTTTTCCGTAAATTTCACCAGTTTTCTCGTCTGAAAGCTTCGTACGTACATATTCTTTTTGGGACTCCCACTTTTCATTCATGTAGACTTTTCGGTTGTTCCCTTCTTTTGCTTTCGTGCATAAATCGCGGAGTGGACAATCCGAACAGTCCTCACACTCGTACACTTTAAATTCACGGGTGAATCCGTACCTGTCTGTTCGTTTGGAATGATGGCTAAATCGTACTTTCCGACCATTTGGGCACAGAAAAGTATCTTCGTCCTCATTATATTCCCAATTATCTACATGAAAAGCGTTGTCCTTATGCTTCTTTTTCTTCTCCTTTCGATATTGATTGTATGTAATAAGTGGCGTTCGATTTCGATTCTCGATGATATCTTCATAATTCTGTTCGCTACCATATCCTGCATCCGCGACAATGAATTCCGGAAGCTCGAAAAAGTTTTCTTCAATCGTGTCGAGAAAAGGAATTAAAGTGCGTGTATCGGTCGGGTTTGGGAAAACATCGTAAGCGAGCACATATTGACCTTCCGTCGCAATTTGGACATTGTAACCAGCTTTCAATTGACCGTTCTTCATGTAGTCGTCCTTCATGCGCATAAACGTCGCATCTGGGTCCGTCTTTGAGTAACTATTGCGATCACCGAAAATCTCCATATCGTTTTGATACTTTTGTTTGCGAGTAATGTAATCCATCCATTGCTTCCGAGATTGTATGGGTAATTTGCGTTCGGAACGGAGCTTTTTCCGTTCACTCCCAACTTCAGATACTTCAATCTTTTTATTATATTCCTCGATTTTCTCGTCTAACTTTTCGACTACTTCTTCCATTTCTTTGACGGAAAGTTCCTCTTCCTTTTCTCGCTCTATTGCTGGGATGATCTCCTTCTCTAGCAGCTCATCATACAGTTGATTGGACTTTTCAATTAGCTTATCACTATATCTTTCAATGGACTTCCGCCATACAAAGGTGAACTTATTTGCGTTTGCTTCAATTTTTGTACCATCAATAAAAATGGCTTCCTCTTCAATCAATTCCTTTTCCACGAGCTGATTTCGGAACTGGACAAAGCATTCACGTAGGATGTTTTCAATGAGTGGATTAGAACGGAAGCGATTGATGGTGCGATAGCTAGGTTCATGTCCTTGAGCTAGCCACATCATGCGGATACTATCCTGTAATAAAGCTTCTATTTTACGGCCGGAAAACACGGATTGCGTATATCCACACAAAATGACTTTCAACATCATACGAGGATGATACGCGGGACGGCCGGTTTGTCGTATGAAGTCCTCGAAAGCTTCTTCGGGAATACTCTCGACAAGATCATTGATCGCAAAAGCAATATCGTTTTCTTTCAACTTAATTTCTAAATTTAGCGGTAAAACTACTTGATTCATGTTATAATGTTTAAACATAAGGGCACCTCCAAAATTATTGTTTCGTCACTTTAATTTTATCAAAAGGTGCCCTTTTTGTTTACTAGAATTGTGACAAAAAAGGCGTTGGGTCTACACTTTTTAGTGTAAGCTCCAACGCCTTAATTTTTATTTTACTGGAGTTTTGTCCCAGCCTCTTTTTAAACTAATTAAATTTTTAGTTCTAAAACTTTTTTACTTTTACCAATTATCCCTGAATATTCACCTTTTTTTGGTACCTTTTTTCCAGAATGAACTTTCATGCCTGCTTCATTTAATCTTTTAATCAATAATTCTCGCTGATTATTATTTGTTTTTCTTGGCATATTATTCACCTGCTCCTTCATTATTTCTATTATACAACTTTTCTAGATTTTTTAATAGTTTTTCAAAATCCATAGCAATATTTAACATTAAACTTTCATATTTTTCCTCTTCTAATATACTTGAATCTAATACAATAGTGAAAACCACACTTTCATCCCCAGCTTTTACCAACCGGGATATATATTGGCGGTTAAACTTTTCATTTTCCCTCGTGTGTGTGAAAGAATAGTACTCGTCTTCCATCAAGGCTGCTCTCAATATTCCAATGCGATTATTATCTATTAACTTTTGGAATTTCCTCGCATTTGGCCCGGAAAATTCCTCAAAAACCAAACCATAATCTTTTTCAATTATTTCAAAAGATATAATCATTAGTGAGCATAATACTGCATCCTTTTGAGTCAACATATTATCCTTCTTATTAGCAATCATATTATAAACTTTGATAATAAACTCAACTAATAGTTCAGGATTTCCTTCTATATTATATATTCGTTTTGCTTTTCTAAATTCCTTTAAAGTAGATGTATCACATTGATAATATATTTGCTGTACTGCATTTAAATTAACCTCTTCCACTACCGATCCGTACTGATAGTTTAACTTAAATTTAGTTTGTCCATGTATATTATTTTCCTCATAATGATACCACTGAACAGCATTAACATATGCATTCTGTTGTACGAATTTATTTAAAATAATCATAAGATTATCTTGTAACCTATATTTATTTAATTCTTTATTAGCCATGACTAAAATAGCCATTTCAGATTCTAGAGTTTTTTCTAATTCTCTTCTATCTTCTTCTTTTTCATCAATCTTATTTTTAAAGTATATTATTATTGCAACAATTATTAAGATAGTCCATACTACTGAAAATTTTGGTTCATCCACTAAAGGTTCAATCCAAAAGCCAAAAAATTTTTTCGCCTGTTCTGAATTTTCAACCCACAAGTCAAAAAATAAGATAAAAAGTAAAGAAGCATAAATATATATCGATGACTTTTTCATATATCTACATTCCTTTCATCCTCCTTATATTACCATAGTTTAATTGAGTGAAATACATCAATTTATTTTTTAATGAACCATTAATATACATTTATTTAGGTTACATCCTTCTCAACGCTTCAATCTGTTCCTCCTGCGATGAATCAACATAAATAACGGTTGTTTGAATGCTCTCATGCCGGGCTAACTTTCTTATAATATCAATAGGAGTTCCAGAATTCGCAAGGTTTTTACAAAAACTGTGACGGAAGCGGTGTGGGGTGATGTTTTCCATATTTGCCAGCTGGGCATATTTATTCAACATCTTTTGAATTCCTCTTTCAGATAAAAACGGGGAACGTTCCGATACAAATAATCGGGTGGATTCCTTATGTATTTTCTTTTCAAGACCTTTTCGATACTTTAACCATTTTCGTAAATTTTTAGCGTGCTTCTGAACAAGCATTACAATTGCAAATTTATTTCCCTTACCAGAACGAATAATCACTCTAAGGTCTTTTTCCTTGGTTATAATATCATCTATTTCTAATGAAGAAACTTCATGCACTTGTAGTCCTGCATACAACATTAAATCGATAATTGCAAGATTACGCAGTCGCTTAAATTCATTCTGTTCTAATTGAACATAACTGATGAAGCAGTCTTGTTCTTCTTTAGTTAACCATTTTGTTTCATTAGAACTATTAGCATATTTCAATGATTCAATCTTGATACGAGTCATCGGATTGTCCTTAACCAGACCTTGATCAAATAAAAAAGCAAAAAAACCTTTAATGCAGCAATATATTTATTTATGGTTGCTGGTTTCCGTTTGCATTGATGTTTTAAATAGCTAGTATATTCTTTTATATCAATGGGACGTGTTTCATCAATATTATAGTCCCCGTAAATCTCTTCTTTCCATTTCAGAAAATGTGTAACTGTTGTACGGTAAGCAGTAATCGTCTTTTCGTCTTTCGCTTCTTCATATAAATAATGAACAAATGGATCAATATAGTTTTCATTCTCTCCCATCCAAGAATAAAATAATTCTACGAACAATCCTCATTAAGCCTTTTTAAAATTCTACGACCAATAATCCGTCTTAATTTACCTCATTTGTCTTAGAATCATAATTCTACGACTAATTTTATGTATAATCCAGAAAGGTAAACATTTCTGGATTCATTTCAAAGTATCAACTATGAATTTCGACTTTCTACTATTAAATTCCTTTAAGCCTTATTTTCAGCGCCTCCATAACAAGCCGTTTATTTTCTGAATCCAAATAGTCTATATCGTTTAAATCGATTTTTCCTTGTCCAGAATATAGGTGAAGAGCCAAGTTTAAAACAAACTTTTCACTACGTGACCAAGATTTGGCTAACCTTCGTAATTTATCCTCTTCAATAATTCCTTCATAAATATTAATAAATTCCTCTGTCAAATAAGATTGTAATTTGCTATGATTAGAAAATAAAAAGGTAACTGCGTCAATATAAGGATTGATACTAGATAATGTTTTCATTACTTACTCCTTTCATTGTTAGAAATAACTTTAAACACTTCGTTATTAACTATTTGTTAAAAGTAATTAACTCATAGTTATGATTATAATCTCCTTTCCTTGCTTCTGCAAAGGAAGGTTTTTGGTTGGTGAATATCTTTGAATTCAAAAGAATTTGGTCAATATTTACGTACTCTGAGAAAAGCTAAGCGACTTACTATTGATGAATTAGCTGCTGAATTAGGTGTCAGCAATGCTTATATTTCTCAAATTGAAACTGGAAAAAAGGGAATACCTTCTCCAGAATTATTAAAACAATTTCATATGGCACTTGATGTAACGTATGAACACTTGATGGAAAAAGCGGGTTATGTGGATGCATCTTTGCCTCTGTCTCAAGATTTATATAGTTTATTTAAAGATAATCAAGCCCTTTACTACAGAGGTATCAGACTCACTCCAAATCAGCAACGATTATTAAAAGATCTTCTGGAAGAATTTATTTCATCTTCTATAGACACATAAGGGAAAAACATGAAATTTAATAGAAGGATGCATCAACACATCAATTAAGTCCTTATCTTCTATCACTTCCCTATAGGTTTTTCCCTTGTTAAACTAGTTATCTTTAGTTGATTTATCCCGAATACATAAAAGGCCTTATTGTCATACATTATTTAAAAAATAGTCTTGCAAGTTCTTCATTCTCCTGCTGGGCTTTAAGTAAACGAACACTTTCTTCAGGCATTGGAATTGGAAATGTCATCTTTTCAATTCTGCTACCTACGCGTCCTGCTGGATATTCCCTTGATAATTCTTCGAAACTAAAATTAGATGTTATAATTGTCGGTCTTTTAAATCCCAGTCTCTCATCAAGAATTTGTGTCAACATTTCCTCTGACCAACGTGTTACGTTTTCTACACCAAGGTCATCAATAACTAATAATGGGACACGCTTAAATGTATTAACCAGCTCGTATGTTCCATTCTCTGATTTTTCCTGAAAGGTTTTCTTTACTTCATTAAGCAAATTAACAGAAGAAATATATAATGATTCTACATCATACTTTTTTATTAATGCATTTGTTATGCTGATAGCTAAATGGGTTTTTCCAGACCCTTTTGTATTGCTATATAAGAACAAACCTTTTCCTTTATCTTTCATATCCGTAAACATTTCAACATATTTTATAGCGACTCTTTTAGCATATAAAGCTTTTTGTTTATCTCGTTGATTCACATAAATATTAGTATCAAATGAATTAACAGAGACATTTTTATATTCATCAGGTATCTTTGCTGATTGAATTTTTCGTTGATAATGTCTTGTAACAATACAATCACAAGTTCTTGCAAATTCTGTTTTATCTTTATTAACAAGATGCATTAACCCACTTCCGTCGCATTTACCATATGGACAATTAGAAGTCGCATTCAAGATTTCTAGTCCATCCTCCGTCAATACCTGCTCTTTCTGTAACTTTGTTGAAGATTGACTCACCTTTGTTTTCAAGTTTTCCATAATTGATTGAATTCCGTCCATTTTGAAACTCCTCCTGTTCTGTTTTTGCATTATTAAAAATGTAGTTTGCTACATATTGAAATGATTTGATTTTATCTCCAGAATACTTTTGTTTAAATCCAGCAAAACATTCTTTCGTCAAGTCTAAGATCTCATTTATTGGGTAACTTTGTTCTAAGACTGCTTCAATAGCTGTACGGTCATTAACAGTTAGTTTATTTCGATTACTTAGTTCTAAATATAACTTACTAATTTTTGCAAAGGATAAATTTTTATTTAAATCCGGCCCATCCTCCTTCTCTGAAGAAGTATTTGATATAGTTTCTGAAGTAGTCTCTGAAGTAATCTCTGGTATTGCTCCAGAATTATTGTCATTCGAATTGGAAAAATTTCCACTTGGTAAGAGCATTATATACTCTTCAATGTGGTATCCTATTCTGTTCAAATCCTCGATGACTTTTGTCAGATTAACACGATATTGGATTGTCCGATCCCATTTATATTTTGGATTTCTTCTTTGGGCTATATATCCCATATCATCTAGCTCTTTTAAATAAGTTCTAATTGTCTTTTCATTTAAATTTAACATTGTTTCCTCTGATAACTCTTCTGCTTTCTTATAAATCCAGCCATAACTAAGTGGAGAATCATCGCTATCTCTTTCTAGTTGCATTCGTTTCTTTTCCTCTAAGAAATACAAATTAGAATCCTTAACACGTTTTGACCAATAAATAAGTTGATTTAATAGTATTGCTTTAATATAATTTCCTGTTATAACAACTAATTCCTCTCTAACAACTGCTACTTTCCAAACTTTTTTCTGCAAGTTATCGCCTCCTTTAAATGAATATATAGTTTTTACTTTGATAGATATAGACTTTCAGCAAACAAGCGTTTTATAGTTTTCTTTATTTTTTACTGTTTTTCAATTCCTTCAAAATTGGTTCATATTTTTCAAGAAACTCATAAACTGCTAAAGAATAAATTTTCCCTACTGGTAATGACACCTGCTCGATGAATTTCTTCATACGATCTACAAGTGCTTTATCAGTTTTGAATGAGTTGGTAACCTTGTTACTTTCAAGCGGGAGCTGAAGCAATGCTGTAAAAAAATCTGTGCTTTCTGCCCCTATTGAATTCTTTAAATTAGCGGTCGGTTGTTGTTTACTTTTTGACGGATAACAAATTTCATAATCTAGTGGCTCAATCTCATTTGTTCCTGTATAAAACCACTTTTTACTCTCATCATCAAATTTATAGCCGAATTTTATTAACCGCTGCCGTAAAGTGCCTCTTGAAAATCCTTCAGATTCACTTATATTGTAAATACTCTTTCCTTCTTCATTTACCATTCGGATTAGTTCTTTTACCTGCATTTTTACCTCCTAAACTAAAAATTTACTGGAAATTCTCCTTTTAAGAGGTTTGCTAAAAAAATTTTCATTGATGAAAATAAACCTTTGTAGGTATTACTCTACACATACCCTATAAGCCCTTAATTCATCATCTGAATATTTACCTCTTAAACTGTAATTTTGAATGTTTGCTGAAAGTCTTAAATAGTTTACTTTCGTATTTCTCTCTTTTTAAGAGGTTTACCAAAAAAATTTTCACTTGATGAAAAAAAAACTTTTGTAGGTATTGCTTTACACATAATCTTTAAGCCTCTTAATTCATCTGAATATTTACCTCCTAAACTGTAATTTTAAATGTTTGCTAAAAGTCTTAAATAGTTTACTTTCGTATTTCTCTCTTTTTAAGAGGTTTACTAAAAAAATTTTCCTTTGATAAAAATATTTTCTTAGTCATTGCTCTACCAATGATATTTATGAATTTCCAAACATTTAAATTACCCATTAAATTTCTAGTGCCTATTCGAATTTATCTTCCTAGAAGGTAAGATGTTTTCAGCAAAGGAATTATTTATTGTAAGATGCTCTTCTAGAAAAGAAGTGCTTTTTATTTGTAGGTCATATCTCAGTCACTAGATGATTCACTGAATCAATAATCTAGTGAATGGTTCACTTGTATTCACAAACTCATTCACTGGGATTTTCTCCCTCCAAACCCTTGTTAGACAGGGGATGCTTTAACGGAGGAGAATGGAAGATTTGTTGGCTACAACTTACACTTAGTTCTTTTTCGTCCAGTTTGTTAATAATGAAAAGGAGGAATTTTACAAAATGAATACAATCTCAAGTTATAAATTATCAGTACGTGATAAAGACATCTTATCAACGTTATTTCGCTACCGTGGTATGACAGCATTACAACTAACACAGAAAGTGCATAAAAGTTTGGAACCTCGAAATTCACAAAAATCAATGATTCATAATTATTTAAAGAGACTTAAAGAACAAAAAATCATTACCTCAAAAAAGTTAGAAGACTACGTTGGCTTGGGATCAGTTTATTATTTAACACCGAATGGATTTAAATTGACAAAGGATTTATTAAATATTGAGATCGGACAAAAAGGAGATGGATACACATTTGCAGATGAAATAGATGGATACCATACACACGCAGATTTAGAGTATAGTATTTATAAACCCCCTTTAGAGCAAATTGCACATCATCTGTTATTAATTGAATCATTAATTAAAATAGATTTTCTTAACACGGACGAACTAATTGACTATCGTCTTTCTATGTATGCCACAGGGGAATATATCTACAAAAATAGGGTAGGAAAATTGCGTCCTGATGCCGAATTACTTATAGGAGATCGAAATTTCTTTATAGAAATAGATAAAGGAACAGAGGGATACCAACAATTATACGAAAAATTTATTAACTATCGACATTATTTATCACAACTAGAGACTAGCAAACTTCCATCAAGTATATTTTTCATCACAGACAAAAAACGGCAACTTTACGGATTAAAAAGAAGATGGACAACTATTTTAGTTGCTTATCTGAACGCAATGGGAGAAATGGCCACTAAAGTGAACTTAATTTTATCACCAATAAATAAATTGGAGGGAACCATCAACTTTGAAATTAACCGTCCCAAATATAAAAAACTTGCATTAGACAGGGTACGGGATTTTCTGTCAAATCAGGGGTATTCATCCATTAACTTTTATGAAATTAAATCAATAGTGCCATTTGCAGTCGCAATCAAAAATCAAAAATATCAGTTAGTATTTTTATCATTGAGTGGTGAATATGATTCTACTGTATTTGGCAATTTCATCTTATTTATGAAAAATATGAGTAATATAGATCCTGCATTACGCAAAAACGGGCTTACACGTTCAGGACTGGAGCAAATTATCCTTTCGAAACATGAGAACCCTTATTTACCTTCTATATTTCCAAAGGAAAGATGGTCAAACGAACAACAACTTTATTCTGAAATACTGCATAAATACCTTACTATTTTACAAATATAGAACATCAGGTTATACTAGTGTTCATTTTTGATTTACCCTAAATAGAAATAAAAAATGACTTCTGTCTGAATCCAGTAGAAGTCATTTTTTCATTTCTTTTATTCTCTTGTCTTACAACTTTTGAATAATACACATATCACCCTTTGGAAATACTATTCGCTGATTTTTATCAAATGTTAGTTGTTCTTCTGCTTGAAAGATATACAATGCCTCTCCCACTTCCAACGCATCCTCCTCAGCTTTATGCCGAACTTTAAAGATTGCACTCGCTTCATCAAGTGACATTGCATGGATCGATGTGACTTTTTCATCTTTTTCCTCTCGACTTATTACTACAACATATTCTTTCATTTCACTCATGTTTTTACCTCCAGCTTTGAATTTAAATATAAAAAAACATCGCTAAGAATGTCTACGATTGTCATCGTCACACATCTTACCGATGATTTTTACCTATTACACGGACCCAAAAGGTCTTCTATTATGTTGTTTGTTAAAATAAAAGTAAATAAAAATATTTCTTACACTATTATTCTATCTTAGAGGTTACCATATTCTAACCTGTTCTTATCGATTCTCTGCTCTTTTTTCACTTTACCTCAAACCAAATTAAAATTACAGGCCTCTCTGCCAGAAAAAAATTGAAGTTTCTACGCTCCGCTATGATTAATCATGTAGATATAGCGAGTAGCCCCAATTTGCCAAACTTTTACGTTTAGAAAAAACATTGACTAAATCAGATATAAATATTTAATTTCACTTATGATTTTTTATGTCTCTAAACTAACCGTACATGACCACGAACTGACCTGTTGCGGAATTTATGTATAGGAAATACAAAATAATCCCTATAATAGTTTTAAAAATTAATGTAAAGCGGTGCAAGAATATGAAAGTAAAGGGAACGGTAAAATCCGTTGGTAAAAAACCAAACTTTTGGGGGGATTATGAGAAAAACATTCCCCCAAAAGTAAAGGAGATGATATATGATCAATATTATAGCCTCGATACCATGTTTATTTATTGTGACTGCTCCATGCAATTAGAAAAAAACATGATGTCTGCAGCCTGTTCTTATTTACAGGGCGGATCTGTAACAGTCAAAAGTAGTATTATTTATCCGCCAAATGATTGTAAGGGGAAAAATACATACGGAGAATTACAAGCTGTTATGTTTGGTCTAAATCACTTTGATAAACATATGAACAGATTTACTAAAAAGATAGTCATTTATTCAGATGTTAAAGATATTAACAGGATTTTAAACCGTATTGTAACCTTTAGAAAAGTTTCTTCTTTAATGAAACTACAAACGTCATTAATACTACTATTTGAACAGAAGCAGATGGAAAATCCGAATCTAAATATATCAATAGAATACCTGTCATATGATATAAAAGCTTATAACCCCTTCGCAAAAAGCGCTCATAATGCTGCAAGAAAAGTATTAAAAGAAAAGTGAGGGATATTAATGGGAACATACTATGCAATTGGTGTTGTAAAAAAGTTTACTACTAAATCAAATCAAGTACTCAGTGAAGCTGATTGGAAGGATCACCTGAATGAAAGACTTGATACCGAACAATACTCCATAAAATTCGAGGATACTTCAGTAGAAGGAGTTTTAAAAAACTTGGTCTTTGAAAATAATATTGAGGATTTTTACAACAAGCTTGTCAACATAACAATTAACGATAGGATTTCTTATTACTTTGAAAGATCTGGGACCGACATAGATAAATATCAATTTTGGATTACAGGAATGACATTAAAGGAATATAATCCTAATATACTGCTATCAGTTGAATTTGCTATCCTGTTTATTGAAGGAAAAGTTTTTGTTGAAGAATTTAGTGTTGAACCAAAACTTATCAATTGGTTGTTCAGACACACCGATTTATCAAACCCGCTAAGCGGCTGTATTATGTCGGATATCGTGGGGTAATTTTCCTCCAATTCATCTTTGGAAATTATAATAGCTTGGGTGATAAAAATGAAGAGACTAAATGATAACAAAGAATATTGCCCATTTTGTCTTGTTAGCTTGCAAGGCGAACGTATTCCGGAAGAGTTGCAACCACATTACGGCGCCACTCACGGTTCTTGAAAGATTGCTATATATAGTATTGAAGAAGATCGAACTGTGAAGTGGCAATGTCCAGACTGTGGAAAGGAATGGAATCGGAAGTGATGAGCAAATTGAAAATCCTCGCTCTTTTTTCAAAAATAGTAATCCCTTTTTTAATTCTTAAATTTTAAAAACTAGAGACACGATTTCACCTTGTTTGTATCTTTAATTATTAATATAAAAATGTTGAAAAATCCCCATAAATTTACTCTTTACAAGACTTTCTTAACCAATTCGTCTACTAATCCTTAAACTGCTATTAATTGCCACCCAAAAATTATAGCTAAATAGAAATTAAGTTATAATTTTTTACTTACAATCGTAACGAATGCCAGTATCTATAATTGGTTACGATTGAACTTTTTAACCAATTTTTAATTGTTATTTTATTAGGGTTTCGAATATTAGTTACCAGATCTTTTGACTTCATATATTAATAATTTTTTACTAAATGCTCAATATTGTTTTATACCGGTGATCAATAAAAGGGACGATTAATACATACCAATGATAGTAACCATATATTGCTCGTGAATTTTGAGCAAAGTGTTTGAATCACTTTGAGAAGAAAAGATTGTGAAAATAATTGGCTCCTATGAAAAAAGTAACCTTTTACAAATCAAGCCTTTCAACAAAAGTACTTATCATGTTACAGATTTTCCAATGCAATAATTATAATTTAATTATACTATGAAAAATGAATCGTAGATTAATCAACATAACTGGATATTTTAAACATACCCAATTATCCCTATGAACAACTTCATAACCCTGTCCTTCGATAACCGCATCAAATTAGGATTGTCAAGATCTTGTTGCAATCCATCCAAAAGGACTATTATTATCTGGCAACTCCAAGTTCCGCTTAATTATCTGATACAAACGAATCATATTTTTGGGGTAAAAGATTATTAATCGTCTTTTCCTAATCAACTATCCTTTGCAGGAATTCTTCCCACTTGTCATCCTCTAAGTAGAATAAGTCCAAATAAGAAGATTCTACTTCATCACCTAATGGTCCTTTCTCTTTCATTATTCTTTGACCATACCCTTCGTTTTGTGAGGAATACATATGCTGCAGATTAGAAATCAATTGGTTAAATCTTATATCAGGTTGCTGCTCCCAAATCCTTTGTAAGAGTGACATAATTCTATTAATTCGCTCCTTCTCCCGCATTTTCCCACCACCATTTTCTTCGGAATTTATTGTCTCAATTGTACCATCGTAATGTTCTCTAACCCATCCCTTTTCCGTCCTATAAACAATAGCAGTCTTGTTGGCTTTAGCATCAATCCTTGCACGTTCACCTGTCATCTTCGCCCACTTATCGACCCATTCGAACTTCCTCTTATGCTCTGTCATAAAATAACTTCATCCCTTCCTACTTTGCACTTATATTACGTTATTTCTTAAAGCGACTGTTACTCATTTTCAATCTGGGCTTTCTTATTTGAAAACAAGCTGAAGGTTATTTATACAACGTTCTAACACATTCGTAAAAAAATAATTAATCCGTTTAACTCCGTTCAGCCAATTCCACATTCTCTATATATTCCTCATACCCAATATCAGCTTTATTCTGATTACACTTGATACAAGCACAGACAGTTACTCGGTGTGCTTGCTCCCCCTCTTCCACTAACTGCTTAGCTTTATCATAACTTATTATATTTTCATATCTAAAATTACTTGAATCTCGACCACGAATGATGATTTCTTTTGATGATCTAACAAGGATGTATCAAAGCTATATTCTTACCTCGACCAAGTATTCTTTCATGCCTTCGATCTTAACAATTCCGGCAAAATGACTCTCTCTTAGTTAATTATTATTTATTACTAATGAACATACATGAATTAATTACCAGATACACTAAAACTTCAATCAATTCCTTTAATTGAATTATCCTCATTACATTCCTCGTTTTTCATTTGAATGAAAAATTTTGGTGTCTGCATAGGGCTTCCATAAAAATAATCCTATAATCATAATAACAACTGTATTTTCCTGATTTACATTATTAGTAGAAAATTAGAATAAAAAATGAGAAAATTAAGTAATAACATAGAGTTTTGTCGAAGAATATCTTTATTGTCTAGGAGGTACTAAAAATAAGTTACAACAGAACACTTCTAAAGGATAGTTTCATTAATAACATAGATTCAGCAATTAGCTCAAAAAGAAAAAAATATGCAGATTATCATAAAACGGTATTCCATATTCATACACCAGCCTCACATGATTATAGACTATTAGAAAGTGCAAATACTGATTATTACAGTAAAATGTCAGATGAAGAAATGTATTTATTGGCTATAAAAGAACAACTATTTCCTGAAAATAGCTTATCCTACGAAGAAGCATTAGATATTACAACCCAAAATAAACATTTTGAAACAATAAAAGAATATTTTGCGTACTTACTAATAGCTAAAAAGTTGTCTGATCAAAATATTAAATTAGCTGTCATTACTGATCATAATACAATATCCGGTTACCAAAAGCTTGCTGAAGCTGTAAATATTTTCCATAAAACTTTTCCTAAAAGAACATATACAAATATTTTATTAGGTATTGAAATATCTTGTGCTGATAAATGTCATGTTGTTGGTATATTTGAAAATAAGCCTGAAATAATTAATCGTTTGGCTCTGTTAAAGTTTAATGTTGATATAAAGAAAAAATAAGAACTTCCAATTATCTGGAAGTTCTATCTTGTAATATAGTCTTATTCAACTAAAACTTTCTTTTGCTGAAGAACTCATCTTTAAGAATACTCAATCTTAAACGGTCAACAAATTTTTTATTTCTTAATCGGTCTTGTCTCAAAATACCTTCTTCGACATAACCCATTCGTTTATAAGATTTTATGGCTCTTTCATTATCAACCTCAACTCTAAGCCAAATCTTGTTAAGTTCTAATTCATTAAACCCCCACAAAAGCATTTCTTGCATCGCAGATAATCCATACCCTTTTCCCCAATAGTTTTTATCACCTATTGCTATGCCTAATTCGGCGTGTTTGTTTAATTTATCGATGTTTTTCAGGTCAATCCAACCTATATGTTTACCCTGTTCAGTTACTATCGCTTTTTGTTCATATCCATTTGTTTTTTCAATGCACATCTTAATCCAATTTAGAGTTTCTTCTCTGCTAAATGGTGGATATTTATCTGGCATATTTAAATGTTTTGTTACTTCTTTATCTAAACACCATTGATATCGGTCTTCGACATCATCAAGAGTTAATTCTCTTAGTATTACTTTTGGCAGTTTTTTTGTTTCCATTTTTTGTCCCCCTTTTATACCGTAATAGCTCTTCCCACTAATCTGCCCGATACGTTGGATAAGAAACAATGTTATATCACAATTTTATTTAACCTAATTGTATCAAAGGTTTCCGAATTTTGTGTTAAGTTCCCTCTAATAATCAAGTCATTCATCGTGACTTCATTTCTTTGATGTTGAATGCTTTCTAATACCTGAAACCAGACAAGGTAATTGTTTAGGTACTTAGTAGCAACACCGTTAAATCGTTGTATCCATCCTTTAAGCCTTCGATGGTAATTATTGACGTTCTGAATATGGTATAACCCCTTTGTACGAACCTTACCATCAGACTTGAATTGATAAATAACCATTCCTTTTTCAGCAGCGTATGTTTTAAAGGCACGCCAAGAATCGGTACATAATATATTTTCACTTGAAAGTTTATGACCGATAGCTTTGTCCAATTGTTCTTTTGTTAATCTACCCATTCCTAATACCTGTGAAAAAGTCATTTTGTCACGGTCCCTTGCAACTAGAACACATACTTGTTCATTGCTTATACCACGTTTCTTTGCAGAACCACCACGCTTGCGGGGCTTTCTATCTTTAATTTTTCTCTGTCCTTTTTCTGAGTACAAGAAATAGGTCTCGTCCATTTCAACGATACCTTCAAAGTTTGATATTTCCAATTGTTTTAACGAAGATAAGAGCTTGTGTCTCCAATAAAATAATGTGACGTGAGTAACATTGCCAATCAATTCAGCAGACTTACGTAATGAATATCCTTCTATCATACACTCGATAAACTTCATCCATTGGTTAAGACGACGAGTTCGATATAAAGCTGTATGTGTAAGGTCGGTAAATGTCTTTTTACACGCTTTGCATCGATAACGTTGCTTTTTAACTTCTTCTCCTTCAACGATAGTTGAATATTTTCCAAACCGAACAATATGCTCCGATTCACAATCTGGACAACGATAACCATTCTTGTTTTTACGCTCAGATATTTCTTGAAGAACGGTTCCTGTTGAGGAGGATGCTGTAAGTGCATCAATTAAATATTCTCGTAATCGATGTTTTTCTGCTGGATTTAGTTTTTGAATGGCTTTAAGAATAACAGTTGCTCTCATCGTCATCACCAACTTTAATAATGATAATCTTATTATAGAACATAAGTTCCTGTATATCAAATAATCAACAACTAACTTTAACAGAGCCAATCGTTTAAACGAATGGATTCCTAATAATATCATGGATTGTATATCTGGAACATACCAAACAAGCTTGGAAGTTTTGAAAATGATAAATGGACTTAATGGGATCGGATATATTGCACATATCAATAGTTCAGATATCTTTAAACCCGACTTTCTAAGCGGCGGATATAAAAATCATTTGTTTAATTCCATTAACAATAGATTACTAGGAGTATCTCATTTAGATAAAATTCCTACTGTGAAAGAAAATTTAAAAAAGTATACCAATAAGAGTTATAATTTTGTATTAGACGAGGATTCACATAGTTTAGATACCTTAGCAACGAAGCCCCTTTGGGTGAAAGGACAAAAAATTGATTTTACAATGCTAAAAAATGCAATTAGAGATTTTGAGATTTCGACAGAGTATGAGGAACCGGAAAAGCCCAATGTTTTTATTAAAGGTATAGTAGTTAAGGAAGGGGGATTCCTTTCTGGAAAAGGAGGAAAGGGAGATTTTAGTTTATCCTTTTCTGAATCCCTTAATTGTTTTATAGGCGGTAGGGGTACTGGAAAAAGCACTGTTTTAAATACTATTAATTTTGTTCTTTCCCAAAATGTCTACGATGAAAAAACCTTGGAAAACATTTGCAAGCAAGGCAGAGTTTGTGTTATTTGCTCATATAATGGTGAGGATTATTATATTTTATTTAATACGCCAAAATTCGATAAAAAGCAGTTCACTTCAATTTTAGGTTATTTTAGCAATGACTTCGACAATTATAAATACGATAAGAGATTTATATTTGATAGAAATAAAATTAAAGAGATAACATTAGATAAATATATTCAAATCTTTAAAAAATCAACCGATCAAAACCAATTATTTATTGAAGAAGTAACAAGAGAAAAGAAAAGACTTCTATCAAACTTTTTTTATAAAAGATATTCCGTTAATGAGCTTGTTAGGACTTCTAGTTCAGATGAGATTACTAATTTTATCCGAGAAATGTTTTTTAAAAATGAAGTATTATCTGAGCGAAGAAAAGTTGGAAAAATTACTACCTTTAAAGGTTTAAAACTTAAATACAATGAAATACCGGCAATCTTAAAAGACCGCAAGATAACTGTTCATAATGCACTTGACGACTTTAACGCTAACCATGAAAATAAGTTAAGAATCATATACCATCAAAATAGTATCAGGAATTCAATGCTTAGCTGGGATGAGATTTTAAAAGTAAAGATGCACGATCCGGATGATTACTTTGAAAAATTCAATATAAAGATTTCAGATTTAATTGAATATCTAAATGTTTTAAGTGAAAAAACCGACCCTATAAATGCTTTTCTGTTATTCGGAGAAAAGAATTTTAATAAGATATTAGAATTAGAAAATGTAAAGAAATATACTACTTCTCTATCTCAAAAACAAATCGAATCAGATATAGGTGAATTGTCGAAAAAAAACATTAACAAATTCCTCAGTATTATACACAAAAGAGTTTTGGAGAACGGAATTCCTTATGCTGTTGAACTAATAAAAAACTACTTACAGGATTTTGAAAAATTTGATTTAGAATTTAATATAAATAATATGGAAACAAACAAAACAGTTGGAAAAATATTTAAGAGTGTAAAAGAACTTTCTTTAGGTCAAAAAGTAGTTGCTATGTTATCATTTATTCTTTCTTATAGTGATTATTCAAATGATTATACGCCCCTAATCATAGATCAACCTGAAGATAATTTAGATAATAGATATATCTATAAAAACTTAGTTAGCGATTTAAGGAAAGCTAAATCAAAAAGACAAGTTATTATTGCAACGCACAACTCTACAATTGTTACTAACTCAAAAGCAGAGCAGGTAATTGTTATGGAGTCTAATAATAAAAATGGTTGGGTGGAAACAACGGGATATCCTACTGAAAAATCAATTTTGAATCAAATAATAAATTTACTTGAAGGTGGAATTGAGTCCTTTAAACACAAACAGTTTTTATACCAAGATGTATTAGAGCGAGATTGAAAACAACCAAAAAAACTATTTACCTTGTGTATTTGTATCTAGCACTAAAAAATGGTAGGCCAGTCCAGAGTATGCGCAATTCAGTATATCCACCTGCCTACATTGAGTGGCGAATTCGATAGCCTCGTATGCCTTGTAAATCCTATGGCTCGTTACTTTTCATAGGATTATGTCTACAGAAGACACCCGCTACTTGGCAATGAAACTTTATGTATTTAAAAGAATGTAATTCAGCGTTAAGTTGTAAAAAGCCGTGGGATTAATAAAACCCGCGGCTTTTTACATTTTTTATATTACGATTGAATTATGATTGTATATTTTATAATTTGACTTAGCCCTTAATAAAGCAATATTTGTCAATTATGCTCATTTACTTCCTCTATCTCTTGCCTCGAGTACACTAAACATTTCATTGCAATTTTCACTGAAGATAGTGGTTAGGGTATATAGAATAGAAATATGTTTATAAATCATCTCTAAATACAATAATCGAAAATATTCACATAGGCTTTCGTTCTTATGCTCATTATTCAACCAAAACACTGCTATACTAGCCAGAATTGCTCCAAATTGGTAAAAGAAGAGAAGAGATTATGATTTTGTATCTATATCATCTGAAAGGAGATTTAAAATCTTCTCCTCGCTTAACTGAAGTTTATAAGTGACATTCACTCCATCTTCTTTAAGTGTATTAAAGAACTTCTTACTAGCTTCGATTTTATATTCCTCGACTCCCCTTAGATCATCTTCTTTTTCAACTCCCTTACTCTCTATAATTAAGTTTATTGACTGATTTCCATTCTCATCTGTTAACACGTACATAAAATCTGGACTTGTTGTGCCTCCAAAGTACATTGGTACTTTGATAGATCGACGGGGGATTTTCCCAAATACTTCTACACGTTCAATATTTGAGTATTGGATATTTTCCTTTTCAATTGTTGAATCATACACAAATCGATCATAAAGATAGTTTTCAGGTAAAGAATTATTAGATTTGAATACACCAATATCAGCTTGAGCTACTACATCTTTTGGAGTACCATCCTCATTTGTTAGTGCAGTCTGGCCGCTGACATCACTCAATTTTCGAAACGTGTATCGAGATGCAAACTCCTGAATAAACCAGCTTTCAAAGTTAGTAATAAACATTTGAACGGAGCGATTAGTTGGTGAAATTTCTTGATTAGTTTCTTTATGGAATCTAACGATTTCTTGATGTAATAATGGAATCGGAAGACAAGTCCGATTATTTAGTTTCCTTAAAAATTCCCCATAGCCTATTTTTACATCGAAAACAGTAAATTCACCTTCATATTCCTCTTTCAAAATAATTGAACTGCCATCAGAAGTAATTGTTTTCTTTTTAAAAGAGGATATTTCATGTTTGAATAAATCCGGTGATAGACTAGCTCTAATCCCTTTACGGATTACATCTTCTGAAACATCCTGAATGTCCACCATGTAATTTTTATTAATTTCATTCCACAAGTTTTTTATCTTTGAAAAGTTCTCCTTACGGATACGCACTTCTTCAGGCTTTCCTTTCGTTACTTTACCAGCTTTCAATCCCACTTTAAAGTCAGGGTATGCTTCGTAGAAATTATTGCGATTTTCTTCAATGATATTATATTCTTCATCGATAAATTCATTCGCCATTAATATACCAGCTAATACAGCAGGTTTCTTATCTAATTTCTTTGCAACTTGATCTAACAAACCTTTAATATTTCTGTAATTTACAATGTCTTCGTTAATTTCGTTATATAAATTTTCTGCAAATTCTCTCTCGGTGTGATCAACAAGGTAATTTAGAAAAAACGAATCTTCACCGGGAGTCGCCCGAACACCAAACTCATTTACTGGTAAACGTAACCCTCGGCCAACTTCTTGTATTTTTGAGTTTTCGCTTCCTGAACTACGAAGTTTTGCTATTGTAAAAATGTTTGGATTATCCCAGCCTTCCCGTAAGGTCCATTTCGAAAAGATAAATCGACGAACATTCCAGCTGCCATCTTCATTCTTGAATGATAATAAACTTTTTTTATCACGTAATATTTCTTCCACTTCTTTTTGAATATCTTCCTCTTTTATTGAATTGTCTTTAGAAAAGTATCCACCATTTGTACCTCGAATATTTTCAATACTAGCTTTCAAGTATTGCAAATATTCTTGTTCTACATCTCGTAATTTTTCTTTGCTCTCATACTTGTCTATGAGTCCCTTAACTTTTAAAGTAAATGTTTCATGGAAATATTTTCGCAACTTTCCATCTGAGCCATCCTTTAAACGGAAGCTTTCAGGAGAATCAATAAAGAATAGAGTTAATGTTTTATATCTTGGTGATTTAGAAATGAAATTTTCCTGCTCTTTTTGCAAGTGTAAGTCAATTGCTTGATTCACCATCAATTCTTGATAACTCGTCGTAAACACTCCGGCAATTAAAGAATCCCGAACCGCTAAAACTTTATCATTATTTAGTCGAATACCAACTAAATCATTAAGTTCTTCCTGCTTGCCTATATCTTCTATAAAAAGATTCCCGAAAGACTCATCAAGTCTACTTAAATTTTCCCCAATACTAATATCATAAATAGCTTTTGTCTGCTCATTTCGAAAGCGAGCTTTTTTAGGTCGTTTAGAAGTTAAACTTACGAGCGTAAAACGAGTTTTATTAGGATTCTCGAACTCAGGATAATAGACAGATACCCCTTTAACAAGATCACGATTAAAGGCCTCCGCAGAAGTTAAGTTATATACTAAGTTTTCGTAATCTCTTTTCTTATCTTTATTAAGAGGGAACGTTGCGCCAAAACGTATAACTGCCAATGGCTTCAAATACTTTTGTATAAAATTCCATGATTGATTAGAACGGCTAAACTTGTGTGGTTCATCTAAAATTACAATTGGACGAGTTTTTGCTAAAGCATCAACAGGACGAGTGGTTCCACCTAACATTGTTTGATCATAGTCATCTCTATATAAAGTTGAGTATTTTCCTGTTTTAAGCATACTCATACCAGTTAAAAAACAAAATACGTTATTCTTTGCAAAAGCATCGCCATCACAGAATACATTTACAGATCGTGGAGGATAACGCCGACCTTTACTATTTTGATTTTGTGGGTCAAGTACGGATAATTCCAATTTTAGATTAGAAAACTCTTCATAAAGCTTAATATGTTCTTTAAATTCCTCAGATTGTAAAAAAGCTTTTGTTCCTTCTTTGATAGGTACACTAGGAGTAATAATTATGAATTTATTAAATCCATATTCACGTTTTAATTCAAACATCAAACGTGAATAAACATACGTTTTTCCGGTTCCAGTTTCCATCTTAACGTCAATACCGAGAGGAGGATTGTCTTCTGTATACTCTAACCGAGAAGGTGTGCGTAAAATAGGATCAATCTTATTTCTCTCCTGAATTGTAAGAATGTTTTGGTTGATGATTTGACGAGTAAAATCGTCCTTGAAATTAAATATTGGATTCGCCGTTGATGACTCGCGAACTAATGGGACGTTTTGAAATACATCTACAACGGACTGCAAAGCTTCTATTTGATAATCTAATTCTTGTAATTGCACTTTATTCCACCCTCTTTTCTAACGCTATTCCCTTACGAGTGCGCAAAGCAATATCCAATTCACGCAACACTTCAAAATTCATTGAGGGAACAAACACTGTTACATTTCTGACATCTAGCGTTTTGTTGTCAATCATCTTTAACAACTCAACTACATTATTTGAAACAAGGGCTTCATTAATTAGATATATTCGTTTTCCATAATAGTAGGCTATGTAGTCTCCTAAATCTATTTCAACAGCCTTAGCTAATCGACCATATCCATCTCGTAGCAACCACGTAGTAAGCAATGTCTGAATCCCATCGACACCTTTGTAGTCATATTTTGCGATATGACCTTCAACATCTATTCCAAGTGTTGTTTGCTTAGATATTTGTTCAGAAAAATCAACAATTTTATCTAGTGAAATAGTAGGAGCCTTACGGACTACGAAAGTTTGGAATCCATAATCGATATCTTTCTGAGTTTCTTCTTTGATTTTCTTAGCAGCTCTACGAATACGCTCACGTCCTAATTCATCTAAGGTTCGATATCCATCTTTATAAGCAGGTTTATCGTTAGGTATTTCTTCTGGTAGCTGAACCATAATGTATTGGCGATTTAAATTGTCTTTTGCATTCATTCTCATTACTGCATCTGCAGTTGTAGCAGAACCAGAAAAGTAATCTAGAATTATCATATCCTTTTTTGCGGGCGCTATTTCCAGCACTCGCTCTAATAAACTAATTGGTTTTGGAGTTTCAAAATATTCACTCGTACCAAAATAATCCTCCAACTCTCTAGTTGCACGAAATGAAGTATATGCTTTAGACTGCCATAACGTCTTTTGTGGTTCTGTTTTACTCCGTTTTTTTTGGTAAATCTGAATTTTCCCTTTGCTATCGCGCTTCGCAGTTAAATTATGAAACTCGACACGAGCTTTTTCTCCCTCGCCTTTACCCCAACGCCAAACACTCTGAATTCCATTAGTTTTAGCAGGGTAAACTTCTTCCCATCCTTCTACAGGATCCAAAGAGATTGGCATAAACCCATTTTCATCAACTTCATTAGTATTTACATAAAATGGGTAATACAAGTTCTTACGGTTGGTGATATTGAACTTCTTTGCATTTCGATTTCGTAATCCTTGTAAATTGAAACCACCGTACTCGTCATAATAGTCAAATGTCATGTCAGCCTTCGGTATCTCACGTAATTGGACCAACTCAGCATTTTTAGCATATACATACAAAGTCTCATGTGTTTTAGCAAAGTATCCATAGCGGCGACCTTCTGTCTTAACAATAACTGTATTATTGGCGAGCATATTGCTTTCTCCAAATATTTCATCTAATAACAACTTTAAATTTGCCTGTTCATTATCATCAATACTAACGAACATCACACCAGTTTCTCGTAATAATTTATACCCAAGTAATATTCTTGGATACATAAATGTTAGCCACGCTGAATGGCTACTACGACCATGTAAATCCAAAATTCGTTGAGCCTTTTCCTCATCACCGACAATTTCTGTTAACTTTTCTAAACTGAATAAAAATTCATCGGTATAACTAAAATCATCACTTCCAGTATTATATGGTGGGTCAATATTTATATATAGTTATAGTGTAGTAGATGTTTCCAATACCATTGTTTTATCTTTGAATACAGTATTTAACGTAAACAAAAAAACACCTTTTCTAATTTGAAAAGGCGGTGAAAATAATTCAATATTTATATGATTTTTCAAGCTGTTTTTTCAAATCCTTATTTTCCTCATTTAGCTTTTCGAATTTCTCCTTCCACAATTCATCCTTTTGATATTGTTTAATCTCTTTCTCTAATTCTTTTATTTTCCGTTTTTGTGATTCGATGATCACGTCTTTCGCATCTTTTGATTGCTTCTTTTTGGTAGGTGATTGACGATATTTTTCAATTAACTCTCTTATTTCATCGTATTTGTAAAGAAAGGATTTAGACACTCCTGCTCTTTTAGTAACGGTATAAAAGTTAATTTTCTCTCCGTTTTCAATCATTTTATTTATCGTTTCGATAACTGTACTCTTTTTTATTTCTGTTTTTTCTTTTGCCATTGAAACAATTTTGCTTGTATTTTTCACTTTACGCACCTCGCTTTTCAATAGAGGCAATGATTTTCTCTAAAGCATCTACTAAATCTTCGTTCACTTGCAGAACACGTTCAAACCCATTTATTTTAGCCATTTCTGCATTGGTCTTAGCTTCGGATAGTTGGTATTTGAATAGGTCAATGTTTTTAGGATCTGGCTTAAACATAGCACAAGTATAACAGGCATTGGCATGTGTACATTTGCCCGATGATAAAGGCTTTGCACATTTTCCATTCGGAAGTGGAATTTCAACTTTATCTTCATCATTAATTTGAATAACAGCTTCTTTGTTGCCTATGTTTTGAATCATTTGGTCTTGATAATTTAGAAGGTCTTGCATGGCATCAGTCATCGTTTCTTCAAGTATTTCAACATAGTGACGGATCGCTCCTAACGATCTTTGTCCCAATAGGTTTCTTATGACGTTTGTTGACATTCCCATATTAGCGTATTTAGTGGCTACTGTTCCTCGGAAATGGTGAGACTTTATTCTTACTAAATTACCACTGCTATCACGAATATCATATTTCTTCATCAATTGATTTAAGTGATAAGAGAACGTGTCTTTACTAATTGGTCTATCGGCATCTTGCATAAAAATGTATTTCACTTGTTTGCCAAATTGTTCTTGACTATGTTCTTTCGCCTTTTTAACTGCTAAAGCTATATCTTTTTTTATTGGAACTCGATTCCAGTCCTGTGTCTTTTCCTGAAAGTATTCAAGAATATCATCATTTTCTGTATCTTTTTTTAGACAGTCATTTTCAAGGTTACAAAGTTCGCTAATTCGCATACCAACATTTTGTATCACGAAAACCATTCTGGCAATTTGAACAGGTAAATGCTCTAAATTTTTGTTTATTTGAGTAAGTACACTGTCTTCATAAAATTTAGGTAGAACCTTATATTTTTTCTTCACATCATCGGTAAGAAGCAACGTTTGTTTAGGAGCTTCATCCCATCCAAACAGGGTACACGTTTCAAAAAAGGTTTTTACTGCACCGATTCTTGATGATTGCGTTCTTGGCTTTAAGTTGCTATTCAAATTGATGTAACCAAGAAATTCCTCAATGATAGTACGATTCAATTGTGTCAACGATTGAATTTCAGGATAGTTGTCGTTAAGAAACTCTGAGAGAAAATTAATTCCCTTTAAATCATCTACACACGTAGAATACTTCTTGGTTTTTAGCCTCTCTAACGTGTATTTCTTTGCTATGCCCTTTATCTTTTCTTGAACAATTTTTTCAAAAGAAATAGTGTATCGTGGCCTTGAAGGATCAAATCCCTGAATTTTAAAAGGTAGTTCACGAATATCCCATTTATCTTTGTCAAAATAGTTCTTTGGTTGATCTGATTTGCTATACTGTTCATGGATAAATTTATGCATATTCTGAAAGAACCTCATATATGTTGTCGGAGTCTTATATGTTTTGTATTCCATATCCTCTGACAAGGCGTTATTCGTTTCTGTATGTGTTTTATACCCGTTGGAAATTAGGAATTGAGAAAAAGATTGTGTTGATTCCCCCAACTCTAATTCAATAAAACTATCAATCTCTTTCAAATGTTCATTCATAAACTGAATGGTTAGGTTAATTCCACCAACATCTGTCACAAAGGAAGTTATTAATCTTTTCATATTTTCAATGTAATATTGGCAGTAATATTTAATTTCATTAGAAAGTACGTCTTTTTTCATATCCGTAAAATCAATTGTGTGCTTTCTATTTACAATAAAACTCTTTTGATTTTCATTTAATTCAACGAATTGTGGATGTTTTGTCAAATCCCATATATCTTGTTTGTAATAGTCTTGCAGGGGAAAGGATTTAAAACTCTTTTTTTGTTCCAGTACATTATTAAGCATCATGAAGTAAGCTCCTTATTCCCATCTTGTAATTTCTCAATAATTGTTTCAAGGTTCTTTTTAACCTCTTCATTCGTTTCAACTTGTCTTTGCCACCCTTGCTGTTTCGCATAGTCCAGAAGGCTACAAACATTTTGATAATGCTTTTGGTGAACAGGGAGGAATTCCTTGCTTGTTCTAAAATCTCCGCACGTTAAGCATGAATTTCCATGTGGACATTTCCCCATTGCCACTGGAAGAGAACACATTCCATTCGGAAGCATTTGAGCATTAATAGACTTTTTTAGCCACTCCACTTTAGCAATATCATCAATATCCATAGATGAATCAATATGAATAGGCATGGATTCACCTTTAATGTTAATGAACTCTTTATGGCGTTCAATTCTTTGTCGATCTTGAATATCAATATAGGAAGATGTCATTTCGATTGAATCGTGATGTAAAACCTTTTGGACAACAGATGAAGGGATGTCATGTAAAATCATCGTTGTCGCAAGTGTGTGACGGTAATCATGCGGTTTAAAATGATACAATGTGCCGTCAGGATTTTGGATTCCTAATTCCTTAAACCATTCCTGCATTTTTTCTCGATAAAGCCCTGATGGATAACATTTAAGGTCAGAGTGAGGGAAGATGTATTTTGTTTTCTTCCCATGATTCTTAATCATCCTCTTATTTTGTGTTTTCAATAAATCATAAAGTGATTTAGGAATTGGATTCATAACTTCCTTACGCATTTTTTTTGAATAAAAGCGAATAAATATCCGTTCTCGTTGTCAAACAGTTTATTCAACTTAATCGAACAAGCCTCGCTTACCCTCATTCCAGTGGAATATATGAGTAAAAACATACAAGCCTCTTGCATCGGGATTTCATTTAATACACTAAATATCTGCTTGATAACACTTTCGTCTACAGCTTTATATGAATGTTCTCTATTAACTGATTTAATGTCATTTGAATAAAAATGATTCATCGTTAAATCACCAGAAACGATTAAATACTCCACAAATTTGCTATCGACAAAAATACTGTCATTAAAGGTAACATTTTTTAAGTCTTTTTTATCTATTTTTTGAATGAACCTTTCAACATCACTTCGACTCATTTGTGTTATTGGCTTATCTTCTAAGAAAGTAAGTAATTCCCTAATGTATTTTAACTTTGAGATTATAGTAGAGATCGCCTTATCCGTTGTTGTCATGAGGTATTTCATATATTTCTTGGCAAGTTTACGGTTCAATTCATTCGGTATAGTGTGAAAGGAAATTGTCTTCATTTTCTTACTTTCGATTAATCTTGAACTTTCAATTCCCATTTGTTCTAATCTCCAAATGTCCTTATCAAATGGGTTAGAACCATTATAGAGATCCATTACGAACAAATAAGCTCGTTCATATATTTTTAGAGAAGTAGACTGTCCATGTCTTGAATGTGTAACAGCGACACCAATACTTTCTAAATAGTTTTTGAAGTCTTTTTTTAATTCTAATGAAAATTTTCGAAGAGAAAGGCTGTCATGAGTTGCTGATTCTATATTTAAAAAATCAATAAAATGTTGCAGTGGGGTTAAATATGAATTTAAGGCATTATAGGCTATATCCTTTGACAATATTTCTTGAAGATAATGCTTTAGTTCCAACCGTACAGGCATTCTTAACTTACTAAAGTCAAATATCGTTGACCTTCTTCTGTTCACCTTTAATCGTACCCTGGCATCTGGATGTTCTTTTATATTGATAACGTCTTTCTGAAAGAAGAAATCTAAGGAAGGTAACTTATTCAGATTGGTTGCTGTCATTTGAAATCCCCTTTTTCTCATGATATTCATTTATTTTCTTTTTCTTATGTTCATCTGACAAGTGGGTATATACGGTTGTTGATTGTACGTTCGTGTGTCGCAATCTATCCTTAATTTCAACCAAATCCCAACCTGATTCTGCTAATTCAGTGCCATGTCCATGCCTGCACATGTGAGGATGCACGTAAAATCCAACCTTCTTACTCAATCGGTTGAACAGCTTTTGTATGGTAATAGACTGCATCGGTTTGCCTTTGTTTTTCCCTCGTAAATTAACGAATAAAAAGTTGGTATCAACATCTACAAGTTCTTCCACAATGTAGTCTGTAATGTACTTCATCACATAAGGAGGGACATACAACTCGCCTTTTGCCTTATTTTTAACCTTAGCCCCGTTTTCAAGGTTATCTCTTGGCTGAACCTTAATTTTATTGTTAAACGGTTCTATGTCCTCAATAAACAGTCCAAGAGCCTCACTAAGCCTTAGACCACCCTCAAAAAGAACGGCGATTATAGCCTTATCCCTGATCGTGTAACAGTGTTCCAATAATTGGTTATACTGCTCTCTTGTAATAGCTTCTACTTCCTTTTTCTCGGTTTTACGGTGAAGTATATTTTTCCTTATTAAGTTGGAATTAGGGATTAGTTCATGCAGAAAACTTTTGAATTGTGGATTCATTCTTTGTTCTTTATATACGTCTAATTCAGGAAGCTCATTTCCTCTTGCCAAAAACTCGTAAAATCCAAGTACACAATCGACTATAATGTTGATAGTTTGGTTGCTTCGCTTCGGTTCAGGCGGTGATAGATATGATATTTTATCATTTATGATGGTTGGATTTTCTAACCAACTTGTAAAGTTCCCTAATATCTCTATTGGGTTATTTCCTTCGGAACTGATTTCATCATAAGAAAGCCCAATCTCATTCAGGTACTCAAAGTACGATTTAAGGTGATAAGCGTAATTTTTTAAGGTGTTTTCTGCCATATCCTTATTATCAAGAAATTTTAAATATCGTTTGACTGGCTCGATTACATTAAAGTCATTGTCTAAAAGAAGGTAGCGATATTGATTGTTACCAATGTCAATTTTTTGAACCTTCATGCATTCACCTTCTTAAAATATGTATTTTAGGTATTTTAAGTCCTTTATATTATTTTATCACACAATATACAAAAAAGGATAAGCATTATTACTTATCCTTTAAAAAGTTGGAGATTCAATTTATTTAGCTTTTACAATATTGTCTTCAATCTCATTTATTGTTTCCCAAACGGTGTTTACCTTCTCTACAATGCGGTGCTGTTCTTCGATAGGAGGAAAAGGTAAAATAAGATTACTTAAACCTGTGGCATTAACATTAGGCTGTCCAGTTCCTTTTGCTTGACTTACAATTTGATCCCAATACAATTTACTTTCAAGAAATCGTTTCACATACTTAGGATTTACTCCATCCATAAGTTGAACCCTTATAAGATATGATGCAAAGACAGATAGGTATTTTGCATCTTCAACTATGAATGATTTCCCTACGGTTCCACCTGTACGAGCAATAAGGATATCGTTATCTTTGAGATCATACTTTTCAATAGACTTTTCTTCGATTTCACAATAAGGTACATTATCCCAATTCACTGCATCATCCTGAATATCGGTGATTCTAACCATTCTTACGCCTGTATTTTTATCGGTTGCTGATGCTGTATAGCCATAGTGTATCACTTTACTTAAATCACCAAGTTTAACCCAAGTCCACCCTTTCGGTAGTTCGTAAGGTTTCTCTTTTTCCTCAATAGGAGACAATGGTTTTGATTTTCCGATGACCTTACTTTTTACCAATTTCTCTTTTTTCGCTTGAATGTTTTCAAATAATATATCGGCTGATTCATCTTCTTCATTTTGTGGTACTGATAGTCCTTTCAATGCATCGTCTAACACCTTTTCACGAAGGTTTTGGATGTTTCTCTGCTGAAATTTAACCTCATTCTCTAATTGATCACAAATGGAAAGTAAATCTTCAATCTTTGTTACAATACGTTTTTGTTCGGAGAGAGGTGGCAATGGAACAATCGTAGATTCAATTGTTCTTAAAGATAATTTGGGTTGGGCTAATTGATTATACCCTTCACGAAATTGCTTTTGAATCAACTCAGATGATAATAAATATTTCATATATATTAAATCCACCAATATTGGTGTAATTTTACATGCATTTTCAGTTAAACTCATTTCATTTAGTTCTTTTGGAATTGTACCCACTCTGCCAATTGTTCCTGCAATTGTTAAATAAAGATCATTTGTGCTGATTGTATAATTTTTAATTTGTTGAAATACCACTTCATCAATATACTTTAAATCTTCCAAAGAAACTGTGCCATTTTTCATATCCGTTACCCTAATATAAACGTGTTCTGTCGCTTGTTCGGAAAAAGAATAACCTTTTGGAATCCTTTTTCCTCCTTTGACAATACTAATGTCACTTAACCGAACCCAAATCCAACCTTTCGGCAATACATAAGGAATATCATCTTGTTCAATAGAGGAGAGAGATTTTTGTTTTTTAATTATTTTTCTTTCGATTAATTTTTTCTTCTCCGCCTGTATCTGTTCAAGCAAGATAGAAGCATCTTCATCATCATTGTTTTGAGGAACTAATTTACCACGCATAGCTTGCTCTAAAACTTTTTCTCGAATTCTTGAAATGGTAGTCATATTTGCCCTCCTTACAATAATTTACTTTCTAATGACTTCAATAGGCTGACGACCTTTGTTTGTGATTGATTTAATTCTTGTATTAAATCTAATGCTGATTTATTAGAATAATCTTCGTGATTTAAAAACGGATTGTGGAAACTAAGATTATAATTAGCTTTTACAACATCTTCAACGGACACTTTCCATGCATATTTAGTTTCTTCACGATTTCCCCACCAAGACTTTTCAATTTCAAATTCTGACTTCTTCAAAGGGCGTGTTTTGGAGTACCGAGCATATCCTTCTGGAAGTGGGTGTTCAAAGTACCAAATTTCCTTTGTAGCTCCTGTTTTTTCAAAGAAAAGCAAGTTGGTTGCTATCGAAGTATATGGTGAAAATACACCTTCTGGTAAGCGTACAATTGTATGAAGATTGCACTCTTCTAACAATTTTTGTTTAATAGCTGTTTTTCCTTTTTCATCACCAAAAAGAAAACTATTTGGTAAAACGACTGCAACACGACCATTTGCCTTTAAACGATAAAGAATTAAAGACATAAACAAATCCGCTGTTTCAGAAGATTGTAAGGCTACAGGAAAATTGTTTTGTATTATACTTTCTTCCGTTCCACCGTAGGGAGGATTCATTAGAATTACATCGTATTTGTCTTCATCTTTATAATCCCTAACGTTTTTAGATAGGGAATTGTCATGCAGAATATTAGGTGCATCGATATCATGCAAGATCATATTAGTAATAGCAAGAAGGTAAGGTAATGGCTTCTTCTCAATCCCTAACAAATTCCTTTGTACAATTTCTTGATCTTCTGGGGTTTTAATTTGGTCATTCATATAATTTAAAGCAGATGTTAAAAATCCACCTGTTCCACATGCAAAGTCAGCGATTTTTTCTCCTACCTTCGGTTGCAACATTTCTACCATGAATTCTGTGACGGCTCTTGGAGTATAAAATTCTCCACTTGAACCCGCACTTTGAAGATCTTTTAAAATATTTTCATAAATATCGTTAAAAGCATGACGGTCTTCATTCTCAGTAAAATCAACTTCGTTTAATACGTTAATAACTTGGCGAAGAAGAGTTCCGTTTTTCATATAGTTATTTGCATCTTCGAATACATACTTTACAATCGCTTTTCTCTTTTCAGTATGTGCATCTACTTCTATTGCTTTAAGTGTTGGGAATAACTTGTTATCTACAAAATCTAATAAATCTTCTCCTGTTAATGCTTCTCCATCTTTCTCGTCAATTGCCCAATTTCTCCAACGGCATTCTTCTGGAAGAATCGATTCGAAATCATCTTCTTCAAAGTCCCAAAACTCTTCTTTTGCATCATATACTTTCAGGAAAAGCATCCAAACTAATTGAGAAATACGTTGTGCATCTCCATCAACACCTGCATCTTGACGCATAATATTTTGAATTCTTTTAACTAATGTTTCAATGCTCATAATACTTCCTCCTATTCTGTTTCAAACGTTCTGTCTTCTGGTGTGTAGGTAATCCTTATACTTGCGGATTCATTTTTTAGTAGGTCGTTGATTTTATACAATACAGGGTGAAATGTGTATGTGCCTCGATCAATCCTTGCAAGTAGACCAACTTCATTCATTTTTAGTATTGCGTTATCAATCGTTCCTTTACTTGTTTCTGCCTTTTTCGCCAATTCTTTTTTCATAAAGGCATTTACGATGATTTGATTTTGTCCATTAAGATATGGAAACATCTCAAACAATATTGGAGCTAAATTTCTCCTAAGACCATGAAGAATTAATATATCTTCAAGAAATGATTGAACCTTTAAAAACTCTGCTCCTTCTTTCATAAGAACACCTCCACCACGCAGAGTTTATACACCAAATTTAGTGCATAATATACATTTCTTTTATAATATAACAAATACAGAAAATAAACAACTGTAAATTGGTTGAATAATGTTGAACCAAAACAGTAATAGAGATACAAGAGAGCAGGGGAGGTGATTAAATGAACCGTTTCAAAGAGTTATTATCATTAGCAAATGAATATTTTGAGGGGTACACGAACGAAGAGGCAATGAATATTCAAAAGAGAATTCAAATATCCTATGAGGATGATGAAATCGGTGGTTCTCAATATGACTATTTAATGGGCTTAGTGACTGTATAAACCAAAGAAAAATGCTCCTGATAAGTAAGGAGCATTTTAAGCGTAAATATTTTTCTCTAACTCTTTCATCGCTTTAATATATTGTTTTTTCCCACCGAACTCTTTAGCAATTTTCATCGAATTCCCGAATTGGTCAAATGGCTTGAATTTCAATATTTTTACATCTTCGAATTCAAAGCGACCTTCATCTTGATATTTGTCTAAAATCGCTTCTATGACGGCATTGGCTGTTTCAGAATACTTGGAAAGGTAATCATCCTTTTTAGCCTTCTTCGCCCTTTCAGAGCGTGTTAGGGGCTTCTGATCGAACGCTATGTGGCATATCAAATCAAATTCATCTAAATCTTGACCAACTTCATCTTTTAACGCTTCTAATAAGACACCACGTTCTTTTAATTCATCAATAATGGCATCTTTTCTCTCTTCACTATTCCAACGCTTTATGAAGTCATCGAGAGTAGCGAATTCTTGCAAAATCCCTTTCTTCGAGTAATCTTTAAGACTTTCTGTAATAAGTTTTCCGTCAACATCGTAGTACATAACACGTTCGTTAATCACCTTGACAGAAGCATCTTGGATATAATATTTAGTGCGGCCAGAACCACCTTCGCCATCGTCACCGCCATTTTCGCCATCACCATCACCACCATTTCCATCATCAGGTGGAGTTGGTGGTACAATGTCATCTCCTTCTTCTGGATCATAAATTTGGACAGGTTCTCCATCAAACTCAGGATCAGCGAATAAACGTGATACGTTGCGGAAATCCATGACCGTAAAGTATTCCTTGCCGTATTCAGGTTTAAGCCTTGTACCACGCCCAACAATTTGTTTGAACTCTGTCATACTGACAATATGACTGTCTAACACAATTAACTTACAAGTTTTACAATCCACTCCCGTTGTTAAGAGTTTCGATGTCGTAACGATGGTAGGGTAAGGACTATCCTCGTCAATAAAATTGTCCAGTTGTGCTTTACCTTCTGGATTGTCTCCTGTAATTCTCATTACATATCTTGGATCTTCGGCAACTAAATCCGAATTCTCGTTGACAAGAGCTTGTCTCATTCGTTCTGCGTGGTCAATATCGGTACAGAAGACAATTGTTTTTGCAAATCTATCCGTTTTCTTTAGGAATTCAGTGATCTTTTTAGCGACAAGTTTGGTTCGTTGTTCTAATACAAGATTTTTGTCAAAATCAGTTAAATAATATTCACGATCTTCTACAAGATGACCGTATTTATCCACTTGTCCTTTCGTTGGTCGATACCCTTCTAAATCCCTATCTAAGCCAATACGAATTACCTTGTATGGAGCTAAAAATCCGTCTGCAATCCCCTGTTTTAACGTGTAGGTATAAACAGGCTCCCCAAAATAATGAATATTGCTTACTTTTTCAGTTTCGGCAGGAGTTGCCGTTAGACCAATTTGCGTAGCTGATGAAAAGTATTCTAAAACTCTTCTCCAACGAGATTCTTCTTTTGCTGAACCTCTATGACATTCATCTACAACAATTAAATCAAAAAAGTCAGGGCTAAACTGTTTAAATATCTCTAATTCATCTGTATTACCAGATAATTGTTGGTACAATGCCAAATAAATTTGATAGGAACTGTCCATTGTCCGATTTTCAACTTTAGTCATGACATTACCAAACGGTTTAAAATCATTCGTCATCGTTTGATCGACCAATATGTTACGGTCTGCCAAGAACAAAACCTTTTTCGTTTGCTTTGATTTCCATAAACGATGAATGATTTGGAATGCTGTGTAGGTCTTCCCCGTTCCTGTGGCCATAACTAACAACACTCTGTTTTGACCTTTAGCAATAGCTTCAACAGTACGGTTTACGGCAATTCTTTGATAATATCTTGGTGTCTTGTCGCCTTCGGCAAAATAATATGGTTCAGTGATAATTTCCTCTTGTTTATCATTAATTCCATGAAAATCTTTATAACGTTTCCATAATTCATTAGGAGAAGGGAATTCGTGCAATCTTAATTCTCTTTCTTTTCCAGTGAGCATATCATGTTCAATAAACCCATCCCCATTTGACGAATAAACAAAAGGAATATCTAAAATATCTCCATAGTTAATGGCTTGTTGGAGTCCACTTCCTATTGAGTGTTTATTATCCTTTGCTTCAACGATTGCTATAGGAAGATTAGGTTTATATGACAACAGGTAGTCAGCTCTTTTTCTTTTACCTCTTGATGTCAAATTCCCCCTGACAATAACACGACCATCGGTAAATGTGTATTCTTCTCTCATTTGCCTATGAATGTCCCAACCACTTTGTTCAATGGCAGGGGTAATAAATTTAGTACATATGTCACGTTCGGTTAATTTTTTCTTATCCAAAAGAGTCATCCTCCTTTCATATTGATTATAGTCTATTTTCGTTTAAAACCACATAAATTTTTCATTTATCAGGTAACTCTGGATTCTTTATTCTACTTATTTCAATAGGAATTAATTACTATTTTAGGTTCTATGATTGAACAACACATTAAATTTAATCCTCCAACCAATTGTAAAAGGGAAGATCACGTTTAATTTTTTCCTCACCACTGGAATTCATATTTTCATAGTCCTGATTAGTTAATTCGATTAATCGTTTGCTTTTCTTTTTAGGCAATTTAATCGGTATGGTAGATGGATTCCAATTTTCACGAATTGCCTTTTTAATGAACCCATCTGGATTTTTTACCTTCGTTGCTGATTGTTGCATAATCAGGAGGATTTCTAAAGTGCGTTTTATTCCCACCATTGAAAGAATGTCTATAATCTCTTTTGATGGCATTGTCAATGTCACAGCTTGGTATGCTAAATTAATTAATTCGCCATCATCATCCTTATTCTTCTGAGTATCGGTTCGAGATTCATTTGTTTGGATAGTAGGGTTTATTTCTTCTTTTTTCGTATGAGATAACTGTAAATCGACCTCTGGAATTCTCCAACCTTCTTTATCACTTAATCTATAAGCGTTTGGAAACTTCCCTGCTCTAAGCCATCTTTTTATAGTTTCTTCATGCTTTCCATAAAATTTTGCTAATTCTCTCACTGAATACTCTTTCAAAAGGCATCACACCCTCTTAACTGTTCTAATATCTTACTTACTATTTTATTGCAATATGATGTTGTTGTAAATTAGATTTGTTGTTGTTGTAAAAAAGAGAGTAGTAAACAATAACTACTCTCTTTTACCTAATGGAGATTATTTTGATAGTGCATTGTGTTCAAAATATTCATCAGCTATTTCTGGAAGTCTTTCATAATTCAAATTTTCCCAATTAATAAGATTCGCTGTATCTTTTGACAACACAATTCTCGCAACTAACGCATTGTCTACATTTCCATAAGCGTCTACCAAAGGTAAATCCCATAGGAGGATAAATTGTGATACTTGTTCATCTTTGAATATTTTTTCGGAAATTTTTGCAGAGTTCATCAAAATTTTGAATTTTGTGTTACCAAAGCTACTGCTATCTGCTAACAAATTTGCAGTAATAATTTTATTATTAGAATCACCTGATTCACCATCTTCTTGAATAGAAAGCGAAATAATTCTTTCTTGGTTATCATTATTTGTTTTTTCTCTTACGACACTATGAATGATGTTTTTAAGATCTTCCTCAGAACTAATCGTTTTAATTTCAGTATCATCAGGATTGTTTGAGTAATTACTATTAGAACATCCTAATAATAAAAATGGGACTACAATTAATAGCATTAATACAATAAGCCACTTACTCTTATAAAACGGCAATCTTTCTTGATCCATTTTGACTACCTCCTTGTTATAGATTCCTTATATATTAGATTCAATAAAGAAAATAATAACAAAAAGAAGTATGATGATGTCTTACTCTTATACAGGAAACATGACAGTTCACCTATGTTATGCGAATAACCATGTTTTTTCGAGAGTTATTTAGTTTTCTTTTTTCATTTTGTGATTTAAAAGAAAACGAGAGTTCAGTTTTTAGTATGAATAAGATTTACTACATTGTATTGTTGTTGTAAATCAGAAATGTTGTTGTAAATACGGGGAGTGTTGTTGTAGTAAATGAGGTCATTTAGAGGTCTACTTTATGAAATTAAATTGTCAAACATCATCTTAAAATACTTAAAATACTCTTCTATAAATACTCCTATTATCTGATCAAACTTACTCTTAAAATACTTAAAGTACGGTATCTTAATAGACTATGTATAACAATATAGATAACGTCAATTTGATTTTCATACGAATGGCGTAAGTGTTTTAAAACATGTAAATTATCTCCAATGTAATACGTATTTTTACTATTCAGATCCTGTTCCATTCTATCATCAATAAGTGGCGTTACAACTGTATCTGTTTCAACATCCGCTAGTAACTTTGCATATTCTTTTCCCACGAAGTTCAAAGAGAATGTTTCCATTGAAGACACTATACTTGCGTTATCAAGATACTCCTTGAACCGTTCAAATTGAAATGCTCCTTCATGGTCAAAAAATTGCGGATATTGGTTCTTCAAGGTTCGTAATTTTTCGTTTGATTCCAATTCTATATTTTTTTCCATTGTATTTCCCCCTATTATTAAAAACAGAACTCGTTATGTGTTGGTTATCAAATTAAATAGAAACCAATTAACTGCCTTAATGGAAGTAGACATATAACAATAGTTATTATATTTACTCCATCTTCTATAAATATAGCATGATTAACTCAATTAAGCTTTGCCTCAGCGATTTCCTTTGAATATAGTGTTACTGCAACTTATTGTCCTCATTTTCCTCTACAGAGCAATTACTCTGTTATTTTCTCTGCTATGAATCTCTTCTTTGCTCTAACAAGCGTAGACACAGAAATCCCAGTCATTCCTTCCACCTGTTTATAAGAATGATTCTCTAGTAGGGATAGGGCATGATTAATTTGCTGCCTTGAAAACTTCCTCGGTCTTCCTTCACGAAAATCGGGATTCTGCTTTGCTATCATTTTCCCTTCTTGAGTTCTTTCTACAATCATGTCTCTCTCAAACTCCGCAAATGCTGAAAAAATCGTGAAAATCAATCTACCGGTAGGTGTATTTTCAATAATTCCCATATTTAATACATGAACTTTAATATTCCGATTGAATAAATCTTGGATAATTTCAAGAGCATCTTGTGTACTTCGAGCAAAACGATCTAACTTTGTAACAACTAACGTATCCCCTTCTTGTAACATCCCGAGTAATTTCTGAAACTTTGGCCGTTTCTTACTTGTCCCAGTAAACTTTTCCGAGAATATTTTGTCACAATTTTCCCTCTCTAGCTGTTCTATCTGTACTTGTAAGTCCTGATGAATTGTGCTGACTCTTGCATATCCATATTTCAAGAAAAAACACCTCTTTTAGTATATTTAGGAGTTGCACTTATGAACATAAGTATTGATTATGCTCTATATCCTAATATTACAGTACTTGAATTTCATGTTCAATACTTTGAAGTTTTGATTATCTATATGGTATTTTTTATAATTTACTTTAAAAAAACATTCGTTAAATTATAGTATAATACTTTTAATTAGTTATCCTTCTCTATAAATAGCGTGTTTTAAAAACTTTTTTGAAAAACTCTTGAAATCTTAATATTTTATGATTATAATAACTTATAAATTAAATATTATTTAAGCTAAGAAACATTAGTTTATCTCGGATAAAAAGGGAAAAACCCGATGAGATAAGTTCAAATGTCATAGTATTTGCTATGCGTTTGAACTTTCCATCGGGTTTTTTTGTTTTTCCAATGTCCTCTTTGCACTAATGACAAATCAATTTTATAATTTAATTATTGGTTAAAAAATATTAACTATAAGTTAAATTATTTCTCTAGAATAAGTGATTGTTAAACTAACGTATCACTGCGGGAACAGTTCCATCGTTCTAACGCTATAACTGACGCTGTTGCAATTCTTATTCTAATTGAAAATTGAAAGGAGAAGATACAATGAATCAAAAAATTAACAAAATGGATTATCTTTACGTAGGTGTTGACCTTCATAAAAAAACGCATGTTGCTGTATTATGCGATTGTGTTTTCACTAAAATGGCAACGTTTAAAATTGGGAATACACCTACAGAATTTCCTAAATTTATCAAAAAACTAAAGGAACATACAAAGGGACAAGATGTAATTTTCGGCCTAGAGGATGTTAACTTTTATGGACGATCTCTTGCCAAATTCTTAATACAACAAGATTTTATTGTAAAAGAAGTAAATTCATCTTATACCAAAAAGAAACGAAAATCTGGAACAAACCGTAATAAAACAGATGAAATCGATGCCCTTGCAATCTGTAAAAATTTAATAACAGAGTATGATAATCTTCCTTTTGCTAATCCAAAAGATATATATTGGACAATTAAACAAACTCTAAGTATACGAAACAATTACGTGCAGATGATGGCAAATATTAAAGTTAGTTTACACAATCTTTTAGTTCATAATTACCCTAATTATAAATCATTTTTTAAGGACTTTGACAGCAAGACATCTAGAGGATTCTTTGCCACATTCCCTAATCCAGACTTATTAATGGAAATAGATAATGAAGAGCTGCTAAAAGTTTTAAAACAGTTTAATAAATCAACACCAGCAAAAAAGGCCGAGGAAATTCTTACGGTTGTTAAAGAACATGGCTGTTGGGAAAATGGCTATGAAGAGGAAAGAAGTAATGTTATTAGATCCTATATTTCAAGCTTAAATTATTTTGAAGATAAAGTATTAAAATTAGAACAACAATTGGACACCTTGATTGAAGAAACAGGATATCCACTTAAAACAATACCGGGTATCGATACTATAGTAGCTGCTACCCTGATTGCCTACATAGGGGACATTAATCGATTTTCAAATAGTGGAAAACTAGCTAAGTTCGCAGGCATTGCTCCTGTTGAATATAGTTCTGGAGAAACTTCAAAAAAATTTTCAAATACACGTGATAACCGTGAACTAAACTCAGCCTTCTATTCACTGGCCTTGACACAAATTAGAAAAGAGGTAAACCCTATTATGCATGAGTATTATAAAAAGAAATGTGAAGGACGGAAAAGAAACAAGCGATGGTGTATGTGGAGCGGAGGCTAGTGAATATTGTATTTTCAATAATGAAGAGCAAACGGCCTTATATTCAGCCTGAACTAAAAGAAGACAAAGAAAGTGCATAATTTAATTTAGAAGTACATTTCTATTATCATTGCATACCAATTTTCGTCCTAATGAACAGTACCATGCATCTGTTTTTCTAGCATATGTACTTCTTGTTTCAATATATCTAATTTTGTATTCAGTTCGTTGATTTCATAATCTGATAAATTATGCTCGACCGCATACACAGCAATCCTTTTCATTTGATGGAGCTTTTCATTTATTTGGTCTAGGATATATGCCTGTTCCTTAGTCCATTCTAATTGTTGTTCTAGAAATTCTTTTAATACTCTTTGTTCTTTATCCATTTTGTTCCTTTCATTGATAAAAAGAGAACCCTAAACAACACTTTAGAGTTCCTCTGAATTGTTTTAAAATTATCAAATAAATTATAAAACTCTTTGTGACAGTTAGTTAGCATCTTTATCTACTTTGTCCTTCAATTTAATTAATACAGATTATTTTTACAACCATACCTGACTTAATTGCAAAAGTTCAAATGGTCATTGTTAATTGTCCAAAACGCTTATAAGAAATATCTATTCCTGAGTAGCACTATATCTTTATTTAGAAAATAATATTTGGAAACTTTGGTGATCACAATGTACAGTAATTAATATCTTTTGACGAATCTGTCCAACTAAGTCTAACCTATCCAATATGTCATATTAGTAGAGAGTATCTATTGGATTATCCTGTAATACAATATTCTTTTGGGCGTAGGGATCCTTATTGTAATACGCTAAATCACTCTATTTTGTTAGTTCATTAACTGTGATAGATCTTTAAGTAATTCTATTTCTTCTTCTTCAATTGACATTTCCAAATCCTCAATTTGTTGTTCAACTTTTTGATTTAATACATTCCAATTTTTTGGACGATGTACCTTATTTTGTAAAAAGCCACGAAGATTATCTCCAATTTCTGATTTGACTTGGCTATCACGGAAAAAGCTTTTCAGTATTTCATGTATGTTGTGCATAATCCTTTGATTCATATCCTTATTTGAGAAAATTGATATATAGATGCTTATATCAATATCTATCGGGGACTCATATTCACTATTATTTACTTGGTTGTATAAGGACAATAAAAACAAATAATACGTAGAAACAAATAAGAAGGCAGAGTTTTTCCTAAAATCATTTGGACCGGCTTTATATTTCAATGTTTCTTTTGCATATTTTAAAACTAAATATGGAAATAAAAAGTGTTCCAAAGGCAGATTTTTAGTATCGTCATTCATAATATCCTGCCATTTAGCACCATTAGGCGTTAATTCATTTGCCTTCCCATAAGCAATATGGGGCCATTGGATAATGCCTGCTGTATAGGATTGAATTACCTCTTTAGCAGGTAATACAAATTTGTTCTTATTTTTTACATTGTCCAGCAAATAATTATACCTTTCATCTCCTATATATGAAGCTTTTTCAGCAGGAGATTTTGCAATAAAAGAACCTCTTTGTATTTCATAAAAATAGCTCAATTGTTTAAATCGTTGTTTCAACTGTTGTTGAAATTCATCAAGAGCATAGAAGTCCATACCTTTAACTGCATTTTGACTGTTAGTATAACGTGTTATATTATCACGTAATGCTTTTTTGTCCTTATCACTCACGTTTTTTCTGGTACGTATAACTTTAATTAGTAAATATCCTTCTTTTTCAAGTTGTTCTACTTCCTTAACTGTTTTGGTTTTAAAAAAATCACCAATAGTTTTTGCTGTTTGGCATCCATTGACAATTTGAGGAGCTTGAACAAAGAGCTGTCCACTTTTTTGCCAGAAATCATAGCAAACAATTGTAATACCATTATTATAAAACCAAAATTTCTCTGGTTCATTTTCCAATGTATGTTTTATCCCTCTATTGATTCGTGACCCCTTTATATGACTACGAATATTGGAATGGAAGAGAGGGTTACCACCTTTATTAACAAAATTAGCAAAGTCTCGTAACCTGACCATAGCAACAGTTGTATCAAACTTTTCAAAGTTTTCTTGTATAGTAATTGGAATTGTTGCATCACGGATTTCTCTTGGCAATTGGCCATCTTTGATTTGGAATTTTTCTAAAATACCATCAAAATCGATAAATTCAAATTTAAGTGAATTAAAATCATCTCCTAGTGTACTTAATTCAGATTTAATATTTGTTTTATGCCAATCAATGATACTATTGTTTGTTACATAGTAACAATTAATAGTTTCATGTTTTTGATAAGCTTCTCTTACCTTAGCCATCAATTCTTGCACAGTTGCTCTATCAGAATCAGGAGCTTCATTAGCTAGCCTTTTACAGTCTGAAATAAACCTTTGAATAGCATCAATGTTATGAGAGTTGTTGTACTTTGTTTGTATAACACATATTTCTCCATTGTAATCAAAAATAGCATCTATTCCATTGTCAAATCTACCAGAGACCTCAACAGCATTTAATACTTCATCTTCTCTTAACTCAAAAATATTATAGAGTACCCATTCACAAAAAAGATTTCCAACTTCCACTTTGCTTTCATTTTTTTTATTTTCTTTTATGTATTCCTCTATTGATTGTTCAATTCTCTGTGCTAATACTTTCTCATAGTTTCTTTGAGACTTTACTTCCTTTGTAAGTGTCAAGGTCCATCCCTCCTTGAAATTATATTAACTCTCTCTACTTTGATATAGATGAGTTAGTGATCATATTCTGTAACTATCAGTTTTGACTTTTTTAAGGTATATTTTAATTGATGAAGGCAGTGATCTATTCTTCTACAAATCCATTATACACCATAGTGAAATATATACTTTTACAAAAACTGTCTAATAATTCTATATTTTTTATTAATGATCTGATTAACACTTTCTCTAGCTATCTAACATATAAGAATAGTTATTGAATTGATAGACACGAACCTCAACTCATATACGAAAAGAGACTCTAGTAAAACTAAAGCCTCTATCATATCTTAAATTAACGAAGAAGTTGTAAAACTCCTTGTGGTAATTGGTTGGCTTGCTTTGCCGCTATGTCTTTCAATCATAGAATAGACTATATCTTCACCCACTTTATTTGGTGGGGCTGGGTACTTCGAACAGCTTTGGCTGCCCTACGAGATTCATAGTCGTAGCATTTTCCTTAGACCGTGTTCTCTAGTCGTTGAACCTTTTCCAGCGTTTCCGCACAGGAACTCGGCTGCTGATTATCCATTGTACCATCTTCATCATTTTCGAACCGTCACGCTTATCGTTTCCAATTACGTTGTGGTTGATGAAGCTTTAGGAAGTTCCAGCAATTCACCCAGTGATGCTCTTACCCGTTACCAGATAAGACGCCCTTTCAATCATTACCGTAAAAGCTGTAAAACACTCTGAGGTAATTGTTGAGATTGAGCTAACATTGCTTGTGATGCTTGTGCTAAGATTGAATTCTTAGTTTGTTCCATCATTTCTTTCGCCATCGTGCGAACATTTACTTTCATAAATGACTAGACTATATCTTCACCCTCTAGTAATTTAGTAGGGGTCGGGAGCTTCGGATTCACAATGCTGATGGACATTGTTTCACCTACGGGTTTCATCATCATAGCATTTGCTTTAGATGGTCTACCCTAGTCGTTGAACCTTCTCCATCCTTTCGGGTCAGGAGCTTGGCTGCTGATTGCCCAATCTTTCTATTTTCAAACCTTCACGCTTGTCGTTTCCAACTACGTTGTGGTAAGAAAAGCTCTAAGGGTTTTCCAGCAATTCACCCGATGATAATCACTAGCCGTTACCAGCTAGGACGACTGTGCTTGTTACTGCACTAGGCAGCTAAAGCATAATCAACGTCACGGATACGAGATTCCGCTGCTGTTAGGTTTTCAGAAGATGTTCCTAAGTTATTAATTGTGTGGTCTAAACGGTTTTGGAATGCACCAAGACTAGAACGTTGAGTAGACACTTTTTCAATAGCATCATTAATCTTTGTAATTGCTGATTCAGCTCCAGCTTGTGAAGATAGGTCAATATCTTTGATACCTAAAGCTTCTGAACGCATATCTTCAATTGTTACTTTCATTGTTTGCGTTTCATTGGCACCAATTTGGAATTTAAGACCTCCACCTTGAGTTGCACTATTTTGATTAGCAAGTCCTAACAATTGAGAAACTTCGCTATTATCAAATTTAATACTACTTGTTGCTTCCTCGGAACCACTTTCTACTACTAAAGCTCCATCTTTTACAGAAACTGATACTTCTTTAACTTGTTCAGATTCTGGAACACTCTCATTATAGTTTTTAATTGCAGCATTAAGGTCTGTTTCTAATGCGTCTGCTACAGTTGATATTGAGTCAGTACCTGCAGCTAATGCACCGACAGCTGTCTTAGTAGCATCAGTCTTATGACCTTTATTGTCTGAACCATTATATGTGAAGTCTATAGCAATATCTTTACCATCAACTGTAAATGTCATTTTGGCATCTTCGCCAGTTAAACTACCAATAGCATTAACATTTCCTGCTCCACCAGCACTAAGGACTCCCTCAGAACCTGTTGAGCTTACCGTTTCGGATCCATCACCAGCCTCTGTTAATCCTAAAGCTTTAGAACCTGCGTCATCAATAATATCTACAGTTGATGTCTCACCAACAGACCCTGATTTAATACTAATTTTTCCATCTTTATCTAGACTAGAAGTTACTGTAACGTCTGAAATGTTTGTTTCATTTGCTTTGTTATAATCCGCAATAGCTTTGTTAATATCTTCTTGTAATTTAGCAGCATAGTCTTTAGTATTTACATTTGTAGTATCATCAAATGCTTTATATGCATCACCGTCTAAATTAACTGCTATGTTTGCACCATCAACTTTTAAATTAAGAGTTGTAGCACCAGTTGCAGTTATATCTCCAGTAGCAATTGTAGTAGTACTATCTGCTACCGCAGCTGTTTCTTTACCAAGTTCAGAACTAATTACTGCTGCATTATCAGTACCAGCTAATTTTTTCTCACCGATAGAACCATCAATAAGTTTTTTAGTATTAAATTCTGTTGTATTACCAATACGATCAATTTCTTGATTTAGCTGATTAATTTCATCTTGAATTGCTTCACGGTCTACATCTGTATTAGTATCGTTAGAAGATTGTACCGCTAATTCACGCATACGTTGAAGGATTGAGTGTGTTTCATTTAATGCTCCTTCAGCAGTTTGGATTAGAGAAATCAATTTGTTATCGCAAAGATTTTTTATTCTCTGCTTCTTTATGTTTCCATAAAGTTCAGGTCATATCTTCATCCCAATAGGATGCCCCGCGCTCGTGGGTGGGTTATTGGTACGGTTCCTCACCACCTGACCGTCACACCTTCCTAACTACTATTCTACCGATTCATTAGGCTTGGCTCGGTATTGCCCACCATCCACACCATTACTGCTGGTTTGGGGTTCCACCGAATTCACGAAGTGTTCATCTAAGTATTACTACTTAGAGCGGCATTTCTAGTTTACCGTCTTGAGCATTTTTTGCTGCTTGATCTAATCCACGTACTTGTGCGCGCATTTTTTCAGATATTGCTAGACCTGCTGCATCATCTGCTGCATTATTAATACGTAAACCTGAAGATAATTTTTCCATTGATTTTTGTTGTGCAGCATTAGCACTACCCAACTGACGATATGTGTTTAGTGCTGCGATATTGTGATTAATTCTCATAATAAAATATTCCTCCTTGAATTTTGTTGGCTCACTTCCTTGTGGGCCCAAAGTTTTTTCAGGGGTTCAAAGGTCTGCAGCCCTCGTTCGCCCTTACATTCCTTATATCGACAAAAAACGAAAGGTGTTTAGCCTTTCGTTTAAAAAAGTTATGATTTTGTTCCGGTATTTTTTACCAAATTAATTAGGTTTGCTGGAATTGCCGCTGCGAGTTTATTTTCTGCTTGAATTTGCTCGAAGATTTCTTTTCGATAGACTTCTACTTCTTTCGGTGCTTCGATGCCGATCTTTACTTGATCACCTTGAATCGAGACAATTTTGATTTCGATGCCGTCGCCGATTTGGATGGCTTCACCCTTTTTTCTCGCTAAAATTAACATCGGCTCACCCCTTTACCGATGCAGGCGATTTTTTAAACAATGGATGTTTTGTTTTGTACGCTTCATTATTTAAAATCACCTGTTTGGCTTCATTATTTTTTGTATTAATGACGATTGGTGCTTGTAGATTGACTGTTGTTTTTTCAAACGGGTCTTGTAAAGTCAAAATATTCATCACTTTAACATCGGTTGGTGCTTCGATGTGTAATTGACTAACGACCGTATCTTCCAAATTAAAATCATAGTCTGGAAAGAAGAGGAATGGATCGGTCACAACAAATGTCAGTTCTTCTGTTTGCACCGATTGCAAAACAAAATAAACACGATCATCTGTGAGCGGTAAAAGAATAAATTGCTTTTCATCAAGAAAACCCGGAATTCCATTCTCAAAAGTAAGGATTTCCTTCTCATTAATTACCATTTCGCCGTGGTATTTTGTTTTTATGTTCATCATGTTTCCACCTACTTATCAATATTGCAATGAGACGTGCGACATTATACTTTTATTATACCGATTCAGTAAACAAATTAACAAAATCAATTTTTAGCGTGTTCTTTTGTTCTAAATAAATATTTACCTTTCCTGGGGTATAGTCGTGGATTGGTTTTCGAACTTGTAGGTCAATGTTCGGCTTTTGTGGTGTAGCATTTATTTGTACGTCGGCCGGTTGGTAATGAATGTTCACACTGCCATGAGACGGAATCCAACCGATGCTAAGTTGGGCTTCCGGTTTATATCCATTTTCAATTGCCTGAGAAGGAAATGGGTTTATTCCTGATTCTATCTCCATTAACTCATCACCTTGTCGAACGCGGCGAGCGATTCCTTCCATAGCAGTTTGCTTCCCATTTTGTGCATTTTCTTCCACTAATCGAGGAATTGTTTTAAAGCCAAGTTGTGCCCATGCTTCCGTTTGATCAATTGTGAGTCGAGCTGGTACAGTTTCGATTGATAATTGTGCTTTTGGCTGTTCGATCGTTTGAATGGCTTTCGGTTGTTCAATGGTTTGAATTGGTTTCTCCGTTTGGATACCAATTTTTGCAAATGTCGATTCGAGACGTATTTGTGGTAAGTTCATCAGTTTCCACCTCATGATATGAAATAAATCTAGTGAGACTATCATGTGATTATTTTAAGTTAAGGGATAGCCATTAAGAAAACTCAGGGTTGGAGACTTTAGACGAAAGCAGAGCCGTACTTACGCCGGGCGTATAGGAAAGTAGAAATTGAATAATTTATACTTTCCTAGTAGATAAAAGAAAGCTATCCCAAACGAATAGCTCCTTATCATCTATATTTATCTTAAAAAGTCCATAAGCGATGGTTGAATGATTTTTGCACCGACACTCAACGCTGCCCGGTGGATTGATTCTTGTGTGATCATTTCAGTAATTACTTGTTCCATTTCGACGTCTTCATTTTCAGAAAGTATTCTTGTTGAAATCACTTTTTGAGCACTGAGTCTATCTTTCATCATTTCAACCCGGTTTTGTTTTGCCCCAACTTCAGCTTGAACTTTCAAAAACCGATCAATTTCTTTATCGATTTTTCCAATATATTCATTGATTTGACCATCCGTTGCTGTTGGGTCTTTTAATATTTTTATCAAACCATTCAAAGTACCTTCTTCAGCACCTGTTGTCTGATCTTTTTCACTAAGAGCAGAACCGAATAAATCTTTTCCTTTTGTGTTGACCGTCATTGAGATTCCATCAAAAATTTCAATCGTAATATCCCCATCAGAGAATTGACCGTCTTTTGGTGCCTGATTCGTATTTGCTCCGTTAAAAATATATTTCCCACCGACTTGTGTTTCGGCGATTGTTTGTAATTGGTCACGTAATTGTTCGACCTCAACAGCAATTGCATCACGTTGGGTTTCTTCGTATGTCCCGTTAGATGCTTGTACAGTTAGTTCTCGTACCCGTTGAAGAACTTTTACACCTTGGGTAATGGCATCATCTGTTGATTCAAGCCAATTATTTACTTCACTAATGTTCCGCGTATATTGTTGTACTTGATTTAGGTCAGTTCGATATCCAAGTCCAAGCATTGCTACAACTGGATCATCTGATGGTCGAGTAATCTTTTTTTGAGTTGCTAGCTGGTCTTGAAGTTTCCCCATTTTATTATAACTATTACTTAAGTTCCGTAACATATTATTTGATAACATGGATTGAGTTACCCGCATGTTTTCACCGCCTCTGTTTAAAGTATTGTCGGAAACATTCTATTAAAGTTAAAATTCATGTACAATCGATTATCGGCCGACTACGCCCATACCGTTAATAACTTTATCTAACATTTCATCAATGACATTAATCATTCGTGCTGATGCATTATAAGCATGTTGAAACATAATTAAATTTGTCATTTCTTCATCTAGTAAAACACCGCTAACAGATTGACGGTTGTTTTCAACAGAATCAACTAACACCTGGACATTATCTCTATTTTTATTCGCACTTTGAGCAGAAACCCCAAGGTCACCAATCATCGCGGCATAATAGAAATCAAATGTTCCTGACATGTCGTCTGGAAGTGAAGCGGAATATTCACTAAAATCCTTTGACTTTATTTTTGAAAGTAAAAATGCATTTTGATTATTACCAGAGTTACTACCTGGATCTCCGGATGCAGCGATTTTTGCTGGATCTTTTTTTACATCATCGCTTACTTTAATGATTTGCGCATAATTAATATTTTTATCAAATGATGTACTTGAACCGATATCAAAGAAATTGCCTGCCTTTTGGTCACTATTTAATCCATAGCCATTCCGATGAATTTCATTAAATTCGCTGGCATAAGCATAGGCTAGTTTGTTTAGTTTTTCAAGCATTTGTGGGTAATATCCTTTATCAGTTCCTTGATCTTTATACCCATAGCTTTCAATGAGACCTGCGAGCCGTCCAGTGAAGTTAAATTCATCAAGTTCTTGGTTGCCAACTTTTACTGAACTTACATTCCCTTTTAGTGGCGCATCTGCTGTATTTTCACCTGTTACCGTTAATTTATTGATAGTTGAGTTACCTGTCCCTTTATCAACCGAGAGTAACATTGCTTTCGAGCCAAAAGAAGTTCCATCTTTTTGAACTAACTCAATTTGATAGTAACCTTGTGCTGTTGGAGCTGGTTGACCATAATGATCAGGTTTTTCTGTCGTTACTTTTATATTCACAAGACTCGACAATTGGTCAACAAGTAAGTCCCGTTTATCATATAAGTCATTTGGAAGCAACCCATGTGGTTCAACACTAGCAATTTGTTTATTTAGTTCATCGATTTGCGAAACAATTGTGTTAATATTTTTTACTGTTACATCGATTTCACTGCCAAGGTCACTTTTAATTCGATCAAGTGAGTTGTAATAATAATTGAATGTATCTGCCAACATTTCTCCCCGTGAAGCGACAACTTGGCGGGCACCAAGATTTTCGGGATGGTCGGCTAAATCTTGTAGCGAGTTCCAAAATTGACTTATAACACTTTGTAAACCACTATCACTTGGTTCATTCATAATATCTTCCATTTTCGCAAGAGAACTACTTAATGAACTGTAGTAGCCTAATTTTGTATTCTCTGTGCGATATTGAAGATCAAGAAAACTTTCGCGGACACGTTCAATTGTACCTGCTTCTACACCTGTCCCCATCTGTCCTGGAATTTGTGCACGGTTCAGCCCGTTGCCAGGAAATGGTTCAGATGTACGAAAATTCACTCGTTGTCTTGTATAACCTGGTGTATTTGCATTTGATATATTATGTCCTGTTGTATAGAGTGCAGATTGTTGAGTAGTCATCCCGCGTTTTGCTGTTTCTAATCCATGAAATGTGGAAACCATCTATATTATCCTCCGTTCATAAAGAGGTTGTACTCTTTCTATGCTTGTGAGTTAAAAATGGAACGAGAACCAATAGGGGTTGCTTTTTTATTACCCGATGGCGGCCCATAATTAATTGATTTTGTTCTCGGTTGGAATAAATCTAATGAATAATTGACAAATTGCAGCGATTGTTGAATTAACTCTTGGTTTAATTCATTTTGTTCCTTGATTTTTTGTAAAAGATCCGTCAGATTTTTATATAAATCTTCTAATATTAATTTTTGTTCAATATCAGCCTTTTCAATACATTCGCTCATCGTTGGTTGCGACCCAGAGCTTGTTTGGAATAATTGTTGTAACTCTTTTATCCGTTCATTTTCCAACGCTGTAATAGCTGTAATATGTTTTTGTTCATTATTCATCATTTGGTTGAGGGTTGAAATATCGTTTCCTTTAATGACATCTACTTTACTTATAGCTATTTCGTATAAGCTTGTATATAATTTCAGTTGTTTTTCTAGTATTCGTATTAATGAATCAAACTTCATCGCCCTCACCTATTTTCTATCTTATTCCGATCCTAATTTATTGTTTTTTCATATAGTAATTGTATATACTTTTCGCTAATTCTTGATGGTCAATTTTATACGTACCGTTTTGAACTTGTTCTTTAATTTCTGCAATTTTTGCTTGGCGGGCTGGATCAGACTTCTGTTGTAATTTTAATGCTTCAGATGAAATTTCGATTTGATCGTTCGTCTTTCCAACACTTTTTTTCACCGTTTCAGCTTTTTGAAATTCACGTTTATACGGATTCAAACCCGATGGACCATAATTAGTTATCTTCACTTTGAATTCCTCTCTTTCCATCGAACAGTTTTACTATATTTTATATCGACCTTATCCTGAATTTGTTTAATATTATTTTACTCTTTTTATCGTTTTCCTCGATATTTTTCATCAATCGCATGATAAGTTACTTGCCTCTCAGCAATCTCCTTTTGTCGTTCCTGCTCTTGTTCAAATACTTCTAACTCGCTTTTAAATTCCTTCGCACAACGATCACAAAGTCTACCTCGTTGAATAGGTTTTCCACATTTTTCGCAAGGATATCCAAGATTAGGGAAGTTAACTAAACGAATTCGACCTTTACGAATAAATTTCAAAATTAAATCTTCCTCAACACCGGTTTCTTCGACTACTTGAATCATAGAGGCGGTTCGATTTTGTCTTTGCTTTAAGAAGGAATTAACCTTGTCAAAAGCTTGTTCTTCTTCTTTATAACATTTATCACAAATATCACGTATGGGATTTTTCACATAAATCGAACCACAATTCGTACAATTGACTAAATCCATTTTCTGCTCATCCTTTCTGTTGGTAACTATCTATGTCTATTATACAACGAGAACTTAAGAAACAAATCTTAAGAGACTTTCATACACTACTATACTTTTCGGTTAAAAATGTGAAAGTTTGATAGTTTTTCGTTATTTTAACGTGTAATTGTGAATATTCTTTTGTAAAGGCGTAAATCTATCCTCTTGCTAAAGTTAATGATTTGATTGACTTTGCACCTGCTTGTTTTAAACGTTCTGCTGCATGGCGGAGTGTGGAACCTGTCGTGTACACATCGTCTATGAGGAGAATTCGTTTTTGTCTTATCGGTTGGCTTGTTTGCGCAATTTGAAAAACTTGTGGAAGATGAATTCGTTCATTTCGCGTCTTTTTTGATTGCTTTTCCGTGTGGACTCTTGTAAGTAAGTTTGTTGGCGCAAATCCTGCCTCGATAATTAAACTTTCTGCTTGATTAAACCCACGTTCATAAAGCCGCTCCTCACTTAACGGTATCGGGACGAGTAGATCATACTCTATTTTTTGTATTTGCTCGGAGATAGACGCCGAAAATACTTTTGCAATGGCATAATCTCCCCTATATTTAAACCGGGCAATTACTTCAGTCATAAAGTCATTATATTCATATAGTGAGTAGTTTTTCTCTAGAACATTTTTCCACCGGCTTGATTTTTCCCAATTCGTACAGTCAAGGCAATGGTGACCAATTCGAAATTGTGGGTCTAGTTTATCTAGTGGGCGACTGCAAATTTGACAAATCTCACCTTGGATTCGTTGCAGTTGTCCTTGACATTTTTCACATAACAGTGTCTTCTCCAATCCAAGTAGGAGTGTGGTCCAACCGATTGTTCTAGTTATTGTATTTGAACATAGTAGACAAAGGTCAGATTTAAAAAAGTTCAATACTGCGCACCTCCGAATGTTGACAAAGCAGATGATTATAAGTAAAATTCGAAAATTGGATTGGCCGATGTATGAGTGTAATTCCGACAATTTATCGATTTTCCGTTCAATGAGTTGTTCCTAAAACGAACGATTCATTCATGAGTGAAAGCCTGAAAATATCCGTAATTTCACCCACAAAATGATCTTTTTAATGAGAACATCTCCTTACCCATCAATTAAGCCTTCCCTCCTCGCTTCCCGGTTCATCCTTACCAACTGTTCACGGGCACGGACCATCGCACGCGTTTTTCCATAATGAAAAAAGGTAATGTCACCTGTCGGGTATTGTGGACTTCTCCCCACGCGACCAGCAATTTGCACTAAAGCACTTTCTGTAAAAATTCCGTCTTCCGCTCCAACAACTGCCACATCAATATTTGGAAACGTCACTCCTCTTTCTAAAATGGTTGTCGTTAATAGGATTTGTGTACTGCCCTTTCGCATATTTTGTACTTTTTCTTTCCGATTCGGATCTTCAGAATGAACGGCTTGTATATTCGAATCCAGTTTCCGAAAAAGAGGAAGGGCTTGCTCCATTAATTCGATATGGGGGAAAAATAATAAGGCTTGTTTATTCGTTTCTAATCTTTCCTTAAACCAACGGAGAACAGGGTTTGGAATCCGACTTTTTTTAATCTCTTTTCGCCAATCACCACACCAAGTAAATTTTGGAATTGGTAATGAATGGCGATGGAATCTCGCTGGTAAAATAACGCAATTTCTCTGGCCGCGGTAACACTCTTTTTGCCATTGTTCTTTCGGAGTCGCTGTTAAAAAGATCATTGACCCATCTTGCTTTCTTGCCTTTTCTGCAGCATGTTGTAACATTTCATCAGCAGAATACGGGAAAGCATCTACTTCATCAATAATTAAACAGTCAAACGCTTGATGGAATCGTAATAATTGGTGAGTTGTTGCAACGACGAGCTGACTATACCGATGGTGGTCCTTGCTCCCACCATATAAGGAGGAAATTGAAACTTCAGGAAATACATGTTGCAAACGGGGAGTTAATTCAAGGACGACGTCGGTTCGAGGAGTAGCAATGGCCGTCCGCTTTCCAAGTCGCAGCGCCTCCTCAATACCATGGAAGAGCATCTCTGTTTTCCCTGCACCACAAACCGCCCATACGAGAAGGTCCTTATTTTCTTGGATAGCTTCTTTTATTTTGTCTGATGCTTCTTTTTGTGACGAGGATAGTTCACCATCCCACCGTAATGAATTTTCATACGTATATTGGGGATTCGGTCCTGTCCAAGTAATTAATGGCGTACATTGACTAACACGTCCCATCATGATGCATTTCCGACAATACGTGCAATAGCTTTTACAACGTGAACAAATGAACGAGGAGAATAAGGCGGGGTCGCGATTATGACATCTTTCACAACGATATATTTTACCGTCTAGATGTACGCCCTTTTGATAGTGAATATATCCGTGTTGATAATGATCGTGTAATTCTTCAAGTGAAAAAGGAATCTCGTCAAGTAACAACTGTCGTCCGGATAAAAATTTTCGCATATCGGTATTAAATGGGTAGTTTTCGTCAATGGGTAATGGATGGACTACATCGATATCACTAATTTTAACAAGCATATTTCGCTCATCTTTTGCAAGCAGCTGGGGAAGTAGTTCATTGTTTTTTTGGATAAATAGCAATCATACCCCTCCTAAGTGTTGAAATAATGACGTTTTAACCGACAGTTAAGTCATAAATATTTTTTTCAATCAATCTCATCTCTTCTCGTTTCCAAGGAATATAGGTTGAAATTCCGTTGGCGAAAAATATGGTAGAGATGAACTTAATACGGATTATATAATACATTGTTCGTTTGGAAAAATCATGATTTTGAAGATTTTGGAGCTATACAATGAAGGAAATGCATTTTTACTAGATAAATAACTCGTTATTCGGTGAGGATTTGTAAAAATTGCTATTTTTTCTTTATAAAATCCCACATAAAAACCAACCAGTATAAACTGATTGGCTTAAGCGTGCGCTATTGACATTAGTAAGTTATATCTTCTCTAGGTTTGCAACCGGTAATTTTATTTCTTCATCCAACCTAATCCCATGGCACCTTCACCTAGATGGGTTCCGATTACCGGGCCGAAATAGCTTAGTGTAAATTCTACATTCGGATAGAGAGCCTCTAGTTCTTTTTTCCACTGTTTTGCTTCCTCTTCACGCTCAGCATGAATAATGGTTGCTTGATATGCTGCACCTGTTTTTGCATCTTCTCCTAGCAATTCGACAATTCGGTTCATTGCCTTTTTCTTTGTTCGGATTTTTTCAAAGGGGACGATGACTTTATCGACAAAATGTAGAAGTGGTTTTACTTGCAAAAGTCCACCAATGATAGCTTGGGCACTGCTTAACCGACCTCCACGTTGTAAGTTTGTTAAATCGTCTACCATGAAATAAGCTCTTGATGTCGCTTTTAATTCATCCAAACGAGCAATAATTTTTTCAGGGTCTTCTCCAGCTTGAGCTAATTTCGCAGCTTCCAACACGTAAAACCCTTGTACCATACAACTAATTTCTGAATCATATGGATATACTTTAATGGATTGAACCATATTTCCCGCAGAAACAGCTCCTTGGTATGTTCCACTAATTCCACTTGATAAATGAATGCTAATGACCGCATCATATTCCTTAGATAACTGTTCGAATAATTCCACAAACATGCCAATGGATGGTTGGGTTGTTGTTGGTAAGTCTTTTTGATTTTGCATCATATTGTAAAAATTAGATGCAGTTAATTCGACTTCTTCTTTATATGATTCATTACCAAATACGACACTTAAAGGAATCATATGAATATTGTACTGTTCCCGAATTTCCTTCGGTATGTAGGCAGTACTATCTGTAACAACCGCTGTCTTCACGAACATCCCTTCCTTTCATAATAAGTTCTTTTAAAAATAATACGTAAATAAGTGCAAATGGAATAATTATAATAACGCTTATGATAAATATATAATAGGAATACACAAAATAAATCTATACTATTCTATTCTACATGTAAATGATATTTCCCCGCTAGAGATAAACGAAGATTTTTTATGAAAGGAAGAAAAAATATCAATACACGTGAACGACTTTCCATTGTTTTTTAATACTACCATATCTATTCTAGCCTTCCAAAATTTGAGATTTCAATTCGACATTTTTTGAATTTGTTTTTTTAAGTTTGCACCGCAAGTATATAGCGTTTTCATGATTTTGGAGAACTTCATTTGCCGAGCAATTATTTTTCGCACCTAAAACATACAGCTAAACCATTTCCTAGATACTCTCTACTGCATAAAAAAGACTATCCCTTTCCCCTAGAGATAGCCGTTCTCTCAATTAGCTTTTTTGTAATACCTCTACCCAACCTTTTTTAATTGCTTCTACGACAGCTTGAGTACGGTCATTACAGTTCATTTTTTGTAAAATATTGCTCACGTGGTTTTTTACTGTTTTTTCACTAATATATAACGTTTCTCCAATCATCTTGTTACTTTTTCCTTCTGCTAAAAGTTGAAGAACTTCACATTCACGTCTAGTTAATAAATGGTAAGGTCGACGAACTTCATAAAGCGGTGCAGCACCACGATCGACTTGAGCCTTCGATGCATTTTCCGCTAGTCGACGAAACTCTTTAACTAAATTGTGGGTAACTTTCGGATGAATATATGAGCCTCCCTCGGCAACAACTTTCACCGCTTCAATTAATGAATCGACATCCATCTCTTTTAGTAAATAGCCACATGCACCAGTTTTCAAAGCGTGGGTCACATAGTTTTCATCATCATGAATAGATAAAATAATGACTCTTGTTTCAGGTCGTTGTTCTATTAGCTGTTTTGTCGCCTCGACACCATTGACATCTGGCATATTAATATCCATAATAACGACATCTGGTTGGTATCTTTCAACTAATTCTACTGCTTCGTTCCCATCCGTTCCTTCTCCTACAACTTCAAATGACTTTTCAAACTCTAATATTTTTTTAATTCCTTCACGATATAATTGATGATCATCTATAATTAAAATTCTTGTTTTTCTCAACATCGTTTCCTCCCTTTGCCGATGTAGCTTCCTTATTTCTTGAAGAAACTGGAAGATTGATACGTAAACTTTCTCAACCGTGTAGAAGATAAAGGTATACTTTTTTAAAAGTATTTATTTCATGATTAATTTAGTTCTATATTGATCAGGCATCTCCCTGCTTTAAAAACAATTTTTCACAAAATGTAAATGATGAAGACATAATTGTACGTGAAATTCCCCATTGATTTTTTAATAACCTATTTTTTTAAACTTATATTAGTTAATTTTACTGAAAAAGAGGAGTAGTTATCTAGGTCCAAAATACTTATTTTATCGGGATTGATATAATTACTTTAGTCCCTTGGCCAATGTTCGATTGGATTGTCAGGGTACCTTCCAGTAATTCTACTCTTTCTTTCATACCACGTAAGCCGAAAGAATCTTCTTTTCTGATATTCGGGTCAAAACCGATCCCATCGTCTTTAATAACAGCAATAATATTTTTTTGATTCATTTCGAGTTTCACTTGAATGACGCTTGCCTTCGCATGTTTCAGTGCATTTTGTACAGATTCTTGTATGAGGCGAAATAAGGCTACTTCCATTTTCGTATTTAATCGTTTATCTTCCCCAAAATAAGTGAACGGAATGTGTACTTTTGCCATTTTATTATATTCTTCCACCGTTTGTAGATATTTTTTTAGAGTAGGGATTAAACCTAAATCATCTAATGCCATCGGTCGTAAGTCATAAATAATATGGCGGACTTCATAGAGGGCATCTCGGACGGTCTTTTTTAATTGTTTAATTTCTAGGAGAGCTTCATTAATTCCACGTTCTTGATAGACTTTCTCAATTAAATCTGAGCGCATCATGACGTTTGCTAACATTTGAGCAGGACCATCATGAATTTCTCGAGAAAGGCGCTTTCTTTCCTCTTCTTGGACTTCCATAATTTTTAGGCCAAATTCTTGCTTTTCGTGAGCATCTTTAATAAATTGAGTCATATTTTGTAAGTCACCCGTTAAATAATTTATAACGACATTCGTTTGAGAGACAAGCTTATCCGCACGTTCAATCGTTTCTTGGATACCTAATACGCGACGCTCTAACTCATCTCGACGCTCCCGAAGTTGTTTTTCAACTTGCCTCGACATAGTAAGTTTTGTTTGTAATTTATGGGCATGTTCATAAACGGTACGAACCTCTTCTTCGGAATATTGTTCAAAATACTTGCTTACTTCAGATAGTCGTTTTCGTGCCCCTCTCAATTCCCTTTCCAGCCGCTCTTGTTCATCAATCGCTTCAGCAACCATTCGTTTTGTTTTCTTTATCTCGTCAACAATAAACTCATAGTCTTTCCGGCTCTGTTCGCCAATCTTGAATATTTCTGTTTTACTTTCATCAACCGTGTCAATCATTTTCTTTAAAATATCATCCAACGTTTTTGCATTAAATTGCTTTACGGACATAATAACACTCCAAAGTATCCAAATATTAATATAGCTTTTCTTAACTTATATTTTCCTTATTATCATAACATTTTTCTACAAATAATTTATAAGTTTTTAATGGTAAAATCCATATAATTCAGTATTTACCTACATTTTTACATAATAGGAAGTCAATTTCAACCAAGATAGATTACTGGAAAAGTACTTTGAACAATTGCGATAATACGAATCTCCTATTATAATAGAACTTATGTATTAGGTTTTAAATTATGTTCCAAATTTCATATGTATCCAAAAAACTCTCTATACTTGACTTTTCCAGTCATATTCCTATTAAAAAGTAGAAAACATATGAAGGGAGCTTTCTATTGAGAACGGATTATTTAACAGTAAAATGTTATGGAGAACATGAAATTGTCATACAGAAGTCCCGCTTCATCGCGTATATTGATCGGGTTGAAAATGAAGAAGATGCGCAAGCCTTTATTCAAAAAATTAAAAAGCAAAATTGGAATGCAACTCATAATTGTTCAGCATATCTAATTGGTGAACACGATCAAATACAAAAAGCAAATGACGATGGAGAACCAAGTGGTACAGCTGGAGTTCCCATGCTTGAAGTATTAAAAAAAAGAAATATTAAAGATACGGTAGTTGTTGTTACAAGATATTTTGGTGGCATTAAGCTTGGTGCAGGTGGTCTTATTCGCGCTTATTCTAAAGCTACCTCTGAAGGATTAAATGCAACGGGTATTGTCGAAAGAAAATTGATGCGCATTATGCATACTTTTATCGACTACACTTGGATTGGTAAGGTAGAAAATGAATTACGCTCTTCTATCTATGATGTAAAAGACATCCATTATCTTGACCGTGTAGAAATAGAAACATATGTCCAATTCGGCCAAGAAGATGCGTTTCAAGCATGGATGACAGAATTAACGAACGGCCAAGCTGAAATCACTGAAGGGGAAACCCTTTACTTGGAAAAACTTGTAAATCAATAGATGATAAACCTACCTATAAAGGAGAAAATTATGAAAAAGGATACACGAGTCAATAAGGGCAAAGGTAAAAAGAAACGTAAATGGCTCTGGGTCGCTACACCACTACTCATTATTTTAGCCGTTGTTCTCGTATTCGGCTTTCACTTAACAAATAAAATTGCGGATATGACAAACGCAGCCCATCAACAATTAGAACGTGGAGATAAGTCAAATAAGCGAATTGAACCAGTATATCCTGGTAAAGACAATTTCTCTGTTCTTTTTATCGGTGTTGATGAACGTGAAGGAGAAAGAAAAAGTCGATCAGATGTTTTACTATTAGCAACATTTAACAAAAATGATCATTCGATAAAAATGTTAAGTTTGCCTAGGGATTCACGTGTACAAATTCCAGGACATTATGAAACCAAAATTAATACGGCTCATTTCCTTGGCGGGGTTGATTTAGCAGTTGAAACGGTTGAAGAATTACTTGATGTACCTGTTGATTATTATGTCAAACTAAATTTTGATGCATTCATTGATGTTATCGATGCACTTGGAGGCGTTACGGTTGATGTCCCATTTACCTTCTCAGAAATGGATAGTAAAGACCATAAAAACGCCATTACTCTTCACAAAGGTACACATACGTTAAATGGTGAAGAAGCACTTGCCTTTGTCCGCATGCGTAAAAAAGACCCATTAGGTGACTTCGGGCGTAATGAACGGCAAAAACAAGTGATCCAAGCAATCATTGAAAAGAGCGCATCAATCTCTTCTATTAATAAATATGATGATGTATTAGATAATATTGGTGACAATTTGACGACGAATTTAACATTCCAAAATGTCGTTGCACTTCATCCCTATGCAAAATCGATTTCATCCATTGAGTCAATGAAATTAAAAGGGCACGATCTTAATATTAATGGCGGATATTATTTTGGTTTAGATCCTGAGTCTGTTGCAGATACTTCTACAATTTTAAAAGAACATCTTGAAATATCAACTACTGATACCGCCAGCAGTGCTAGTGACGAATAAACCGGTCCGAAAATTGGATCGGTTTTTTTTGTTTTGTTCCTATCTATGACTTTTCCCTTGGTTGAATCCCTTTCCGAGATCGCTGCATCCGCCAATACTCAAGCACTCGTAAAATCGGTTTGTAGTTTTTATTAATTAACCCGAGTTTCTCAATTAATAATTCTAACGCTAAAATGATGATACATAGTAGAAAAAAAGACCCCCAGATGGTCGTCATTGAAAATACAAAAGCGAACATGGCAAACATCGCACTAAGACAATAAATTAATAATACTGCTTGCCGATGAGAAAACCCTAACTCTAACAATCGATGATGTAGATGTGACTTATCCGCTCGGGAAATCGGTTTTCTATTCACAAGGCGACGAATAATCGCAAAAACTGTATCCGAAATTGGCACACCTAATATTAATAGTGGCACGATAAATGTGATAAAAGTGATATTTTTAAATCCTAATAAAGATAATATACTAATCATAAACCCGAGAAATAATGCACCTGTATCCCCCATAAAAATTTTTGCTGGATAAAAATTATATGGTAAAAACCCGATAATTGCTCCGATTAAAATAACAGCCATTGGTAATACATACAAATCTCCCATAAAGTAAGCCATCCCTGCCATAGCAATCATTGCAATTCCGGTCACACCGGCACTTAATCCATCTAATCCATCAATTAAATTAATGGCATTTGTTACCCCCACAATCCATAGAAATGTAATAGGAACCGTCAACCACCCTAATTGTAAACTCCCGTTAAAAGGTAAATTAATAAAATGAACAAATAAATTCCCATAAAAAATAACAACTGCCGCTGCTAATATTTGTCCAAAAAACTTAACCTTTGGAGACAATTCATAACGATCATCTAATATGCCTATAATAATAATAATCATACTCCCAATTAAAATGGATACATGGGCAGGATGAGATGGCTTGACGAACCAAACCCCTACTAGAAAACTAAAATAAATGGCGAGTCCTCCTAATAGTGGGGTTGGGACTTTATGAACTTTCCGGTAATTAGGTATATCTACAATACCAGATTTCTTCGCTAGTTTTATAATCATAGGAGTAAATAGAGATGAGGTTAGTATAGAAATGAGGAAACTTTGAAGAATCATGACTATCCCCCGATCTTTTACAATGGACTATCATACGTATCTGTGCTTTTGAATAGCTTACCCCCGTACAGGGAAAATTATCCGTAAACGTCTCATTTGTATGGAGGAAGTCCACAAAAATAAAAGACTGTCTCTCAACAGTCTTGATTGTACTTTTATATACTATTTACAATTTCTAGTTTTAATGCTTGTATAAACGATTTTGTTGGTATTCAAAAATAAGTTGGTCTAATTCTTGGCTTTTTAAAATGGCATTGCTAGATAAGAATCCTTCAGTTTGGACGCTAAGAACTAATTCTTTTCTTTTTTCTTCAATTTTCATCATCATTAACTCAGAATAGGAAATGTTCACCCTAACCCCCACCCTATCTTTTCGCTCACTTTTCTTTTTCTTTATAATTTTTAAGCGCCTCGACATACAAGATGTTGTATAAAACCATCTATTATACATACTATACCTTGTTTTTAAATGATTATCAATATTTTTGAGTAAATAACTAGTGACATTTTACTAATTACTAGAATTGTTTTCAAGTGTTTATTGTCTTTACTACATCCTATTTGCTATAATAAATTTAATTACTGTCGATTGTAATATTTGGTATACATATTAAGGGCAAAACCATTGAAAGATGGTGACGCAAAGCTAGAGGGACTACAGTGTTGGTTGAATTCACAACACTATGTTAGCCAGCTGCTAATGTATAAACCTTCTATTTACTTGGGAGAGGTGCCTTATTTTGTATACAAAAGCAGTTAAGTGGTTAACGATTGGTGATATTTTAGCTGAAGATATTGTAGTTAATAACAAGATTGTTTTTACTATTGGTACAGTCGTAACATTGGGGACAATTTTGAAATTACAATCATTCGGCATTCAATACGTAAAAGTTTCCTCTTCACCCTTTCTAACATCTAAAGTAGACGATGTAGTAAATGGAGATGATTATAACCGAATTGAAACGATATTTTATAACTTCATTATTCAAAATAATAAAAATTTTCGGTATTCTCTCTTATTAGAAGAGGTTGAAAATCTAAAATTTATCACCAATCAAGCGATTAACGTAACTAATGAAGAAATACTAAACTTACTCGCCGCACTAAAGTCATGGGATATTTACTCACTTAATCATGTCGTTGATGTGTTTATTATCGGATCACTATGGATGCGTGATCTTGGACTTCATCCAAACCTTGAGGATAGTACAGGCCTTTTACTCCATGATATTGGAAAAATTAAAATTCCCAGAGATATTTTGTTGAAAAAAGGGGCGTTAACATCCGATGAATTTAATACGTTAAAGCTACACACCATCTATGGTGCAGAAATCTTAAAACAACTGAATTACCCAAATACGGTTTATGAAATGGCCATGTATCATCATATCCGCTTAAATGACAGCGGTTACCCGAAACCATTTCCTGAACAACTAGACGATCGGGTGAAAATGTTAATGATTGTGGATGTTTTTTCAGCACTTACATTAGATCGCCCTTATCGTGAAGCTTTTAACTTCCAAGATAGTATTAACATTTTACTATCTGAAAAGGATGGATTTGATAAAGACCTATTACATCATTTTGTCGAATTCATCGGAAGAAATTTGACGTTAACTACATTATTATAAAATTTCCTTATTTTGACCTCATAAAGGGGTCTTTTTTTATCCATCCTAAGAAAGAATCTATTTTCAAATTTATCCGCTGTATTAAATTGTTTACATTATTTTTATCGAAATTTGTTTTAATTTGATGAAAGTTGTTGTATGATTTTGATAGTTACGTTTTCAATATTTAAATCTAGATAAAAGAGAAAGCATGTATGGAGGGAATATTTTGGAAAAAAGGGAAAGACGGCCAAAGAAAAGAAAATGGCTACGATATACGTTAATTGTCCTTGCAGTAGTTCTCATCGGCCTTTTTGGTTACTTATACTCAATCTACCATTCTTTTACAAAAGCAGTAGATAATATGCATACACCTATTCGTGAAACATCAGAGAAACGAACACAAGACATTACATTAAAGAATAAAGATCCATTTTCTGTACTTTTACTTGGGGTCGATCAACGGAAAAATGACCGTGGGCGTTCTGATACCATTATCGTTATGACGGTTAACCCACGAAAAGAATCTATTGAAATGGTCAGTATTCCACGGGATACAAGAACGGAAATTGTAGGACGTGGGACAGTCGATAAAATCAACCATGCCTATGCATTTGGTGGCGTTGAGATGTCCATGGATACAGTTGAAAACTTTTTAGACATTCCAATTGATTACTTTGTCCAAGTGAATATGGAAGGATTTAAAGAAATCGTAGACTCTGTTGGTGGTGTAACTGTAAATAATGATCTGGACTTTACGTACGAGGGCAAACATTTTCCAAAGGGACAAATTACTTTAAATGGAAATGATGCATTAAAATTCTCACGGATGCGGAAACAAGATCCTCGTGGTGACTTCGGTCGGCAATTACGACAACGACAAATTATTGAAGCAGTTGTCCGTGAAGGTGCTAGCTTAAAATCATTAACGAACTATGGCGATATTTTCTCTGCACTTGGGAATAATGTAAAAACAAACTTAACTTTTGACGAAATGGTTGATATTCAAGCAAATTATCGTTCAGCCGTGAAAGAGATTGATCAAAAACAATTAAAGGGTTCTGGTACAAAAATAAATAAAATTTATTACTTCGTCGTTCCGGATGAAGAACGGACAGCGATTCAAGATATGTTGAAAGAACATCTTGAGATTAAATAATATTGAAAAAGGTGCTTCAATGATAGAGCACCTTTTTCGTATAGACTTTTATAAACTTAAGCACGAATCCATTTCCAAATTTCTCCTGGCGTTGCATTTTTTCCATATAATAAAATTCCTACTTTAAATATTTTCCCTGCTAACTTCATGAACAACCAGACACTTGCCGCAAGAATAACAAGAGAAATAGAGATTTCCATCCATGACCATTCATCCAACATTACCAATCGGAACAATAAGATAACTGGTGAAGTAAATGGAACATAAGACAATACTTGAGCAAGAACACCAGTTGGATTTGTTGCAACAGGACCCATAAAGAAGAATGAAATGAACGGAATCATAATAACTAAGCTTTGAAAATTACCTGCTGTTGAAATATCGGACATCGTTGCACCAATTCCAACAAAAATAGATGCGAACAACAAATAACCAAGTACCGCAATTAGTAAGAACAATAGTAATTCTGGTACAAATAAGTATTCAAATAGCGGGAAGTCACTTAGCTTCCATAAAATAAATGGAATACCGAAACCGATAAAGACAGCTACTTGAACAAGTCCAAGCACAAAGTAGCCAAGAATTTTCCCTTGCATTAGCTCACCTGGGGTTACGGATGAAAGAATAATCTCAGCAATTTTATCCTTTTTCTCTTGAGAGGCACTTTGGAAAATCATCATTCCAGAAAAAATGATAGAAAGAAGGATGACACCTGCAAAAACGCCTGGAACCACTCGCTCCATTAATTGAGTTTCTTCCCCTGCTTTTTCCGTCTCTGACTTATCTTTCAGTTCATCAACAGATATGGCTTGAATTGTCACAGGTTTTTCTATTGCCGTCAATTGTTCTTGAGTCAAGCCGAGTTGTTGAATTTGTATTCCTTTTATCGGTTCAGCAAGTATTTGTAATTGGCTAGATAACGTACTTGAAAAATCCTCACTCGTATAAAGTGGTAAATTACCCTTTGTAAACCCCTGTTCATTTATAAATAAATAGGCTGTATCTTCTTTATCCTCTAATTTCTTCTCTACATCAGACTCTTTTACATCCGTCTTTTTCAATTCGAATGGAAGATCATATTGTTTAACTGTAGCTTGTAAACTTTCAAAAACACCCATTTGATCATTTACATAGATTTTCCCTTCAGCACCATTATCAGAATCGTCGCCCATCATACTACCTAGAAAACCAAATAAAACAAAAATAATTGGCGTTAAAAACAAACTAATGATAAATGATTTATTTTTTAAGTTTCGTTTTATTTCCCATTTCGCAACTTTTATCGTATTACGCATGTTGTTCACCTTCTTCCATCAGTTCATTACCGAGTAGCAAATTTTTGTTCGTTGCCACATCAATAAATATTTCATGTAAAGATATTCGGTCCAGCGTCATTTCATTTACTTGTAGGTTTTCTGGTAAAGTTTTTAACCATATTGCTGGATTAATATCTTTTTCTAAATATAAAACAGATACATCCTCTTTCTGTTCAACCCTTTGTACTTGGGGAATATTTTCTAAATTCACCAAATCATTTTTACCACGGATGGTACATTTAAAGTTCGCATATTTTGTTTTCACATCATCTAACGTTCCGTAAATGATCTTTTGTCCCTGTTGAATCATAAATAAACGATCACACATTTCTTCAACAACATTCATTTGATGGGATGATAGTAAAATGGCTGTCCCTTTTTTTGCAAGACTATGTATTTCCGCTTTTAGTAATTCTTGACTAACTGGGTCAAGGCCAGAAAATGGTTCATCTAAAATTAATAATTCCGGTTCATGTAAAATAGAAGATATAAATTGAACTTTTTGCGCCATCCCTTTTGAAAGTTCTTCCATCTTTACATTTTCTTTTCCTTCAAGGTCAAACTTTTTTAAATAGTCGATTGCTCGCTCTTTTGCCTTTTTTGTTGGGTATTCTTTTAAATCAGCTAAATACAGGAGAATATCTAGAACCTTCACATTTTTATATAATCCACGTTCTTCTGGTAAATAACCAATTTTATTTCGAGGAATATCATTGTATCCATGAAAAATGACTTTCCCTTGATCCGGGTACATAATTCCCATAATGTTTCGGATTGTTGTTGATTTCCCTGCACCATTCGGACCTAATATTGCCATAATCTCGCCTTTACGTACTTCAAAAGAAATATTGTGAAGGACTTTTTTATCTTTAAATGATTTCTCCAGCCCCTCAACCGATAATAAAACGTCCATCTGACTGCCCCTTCCTTTTTCGAATAAAGATTTCATTATGTAGTAATGAAAATAAACTTTATAATAGCGGTAATAAAAAACCCCTATCTTATATTACGTATATCATAAGAATTAGTTTCATTTTTTTAAAGATTAATGGGAATATTTGTTATTTGTTTATCTTGTTAGTAAAACGAGCGATTCATATATACGATTTTAAGTCGTATCGTGGTCGAAATAAAATAAAGAAAAATTTAGCCGCTCAAGCCTTTAGCGAAACGAGAGCCGTAGTTCGTAGAAAAAAACCTTTGTGAGATAATGTTATCAAAATCTTTCTTATACACTTTATCGTATAGATCATAAAGAACTTGGTTAAACAGTCATCTAGAAGTGCTATAGATGACCATTTTGATTAAAATTTCCGTTAAATGGGCGTCTAGAAGTGCTATAGGCGACCATTTTGATTAAAAGCTCCGTTAAACAATCGTCTAGTGTGAGATAATCGCATTTAAAAAAGCCAAACCCCATTTACGAGATTTGGCTTTTCTCAAGAAGATTAAGATTCTAATAATAATCTTTCTGGATCCTCTAACATTTCTTTAATTTTTACTAAGAATGTGACAGCTTCTTTTCCATCGACGATACGGTGATCATAGGATAGGGCAATATACATCATCGGGCGAATCTCAATTTTCGTATTATTTTCGACAGCAATTGGACGATATTTAATTGAGTGCATTCCTAATATACCAACTTGTGGTGCATTTAAGATTGGTGTTGATAGTAATGATCCGAACGTTCCACCATTCGTAATCGTAAATGTACCGTCTTGCATATCTGCTAAAGTTAGTTTTGAATCCCGTGCTTTTTTCGCTAACTCAGCAATTTCTCTTTCAATTTCAGCAAAGTTCTTCCGATCAGCATCACGAACAACAGGTACAACTAAACCAGAATCCGTTGATACAGCGACTCCGATATTGTAATATTTCTTCACAAGAATTTCATTGTCGCGAATTTCAGCATTCAAGTATGGAATTTGTTTCAATGCGGCAACGACTGCCTTTGTAAAGAAAGACATGAATCCTAGTTTAACATCATGTTCTTTTAAGAATGCATCTTTCCGTTTCTTTCTTAATTCCATCACTGCAGAAAGGTCCACTTCATTAAAAGTTGTTAAAATGGCTGCTGTGTTTTGGACATTTTTCAAATTTTTCGCGATTGTTTGACGTCTTCTTGTCATTTTTTCAACGACAACGCGATCGTCCTGTGGCGCTGGTGCTGCTGATTTTGGTGCTGCAGCTTGTTGTTGTGGTGCTGCTTGTTTCGGAGCATTTGCAGCATTCACTACATCTTGTTTATTCACTCTTCCTAATGGATCAACTGTTGGTACTTGACTTAAATCAATGCCTTTTTCCCGAGCTAATCTACGAGCCGCTGGGGATGCAATTACATTTGCAGCAGGTGCACTTGGTGTTTCTACAGCCGGTGCTGCTTCTTGCTCTGCTTTAGCTTGTGGTGCTGCTTCTTTCGCTGGTTGAGCTGGTGCACTTTCTGCTGGATGAGCCGCTGCACTTGCCCCTTCCTCAACAATGGCTATTGTATCGCCCACATTCACTGTGTCGCCTTCTTCAAATAATGTTTCTTTCAAAACACCGTCATAGTCAGAAATAATATCAACATTTACTTTATCTGTTTCTAACTCTAGAATTGCTTCACCTTTTGCTACTTGGTCTCCTGGTTGTTTTAACCAATTTGATATTGTACCTTCAGTAATCGATTCTGCTAACTCTGGAACTTTTACTTCTGCCATTTTCTGTACACTTCCCTTTTTGTTTTTATGTCATTGAGTAAGTCCATACATATTAACGTCTGAACTTCCCCGTTTCTCCCAAATCGTAACATTTTCATAGTTTCCAAGTATCATAGTTATAACTATGTAAAACTTTGCACGTAAATCTACACATATCGAGTTACGCACATTTCTGTTAAAAAATTAAAAATGATTGGAAGGAGAAAGAACGGAATTATCTTCCTTTCTCCCTCATTTTACGTTAATTTACTTTTACAATGGCATCTTGTGTTAGAGCTTCCTGAACAATACGTTCTTGTTCTTTCTTATGAACTCGTGGATCACCTTCTGACGGACTAGCCATTGAAGGTCGACCGATATAAGAGACAGGCAAGTTACTTGGCACCAATTCTTGTAAACGAGGTGCAATATAACTCCAAGCGCCCATATTTTTCGGTTCATCTTGTGCCCAAACGATTTCTTTTAAATTTTTATACTTGCTTAAAATCCCTTTAATTTGTTCTTTCGGAAATGGATAGAGTTCTTCAACACGAATAACATCTAACCACTTATATTCTTCTGGTTTCGTTAAATGTTCTGCAAGCTCAATAGCTAGACGTCCTGTACTGAATACAACTCTTTCAACCTTCTCTGGTTCTGTACCGAGACCCGGTTGTTCAATAATGGACTGGAAGCTACCATTCGTAAATTCTTCAATATAAGAACTTGCTGTCGGATTCCGCAATAAACTCTTCGGCGTCATGATCACTAGTGGACGTATACATTCTGATTTTAACAACGCTGCTTGACGTCGTAAAATATGGAAATATTGAGCTGAATTCGATAAGTTAGCGACTGTCCAGTTATTTTCAGCTGCTAGTTGTAAAAACCGTTCTAATCTTGCACTTGAATGTTCAGGTCCTTGTCCTTCGTAACCATGTGGTAAGAGCATCACTATTCCTGATGATTCACCCCATTTTGCTTTTCCAGCAGAAATGAATTGATCGATAATTACTTGTGCACCATTAGCAAAATCACCAAATTGTGCTTCCCAAAGGACAAGTGTCTCTGGTGCAATGACACTATAGCCATATTCAAAGCCGAGAATTCCAGCCTCTGACAATGTACTATTGTGAATGGCAAAACTTGCATTAGCCGCTTCAAGATGTTGTAACGGTGTATATTTTTCACCTGTTTTCGTATCAGATAATACTGCGTTTCGGTGCGAAAATGTACCCCGCTCTGTATCCTCTCCTGTGATGCGGATTGGTGTACCATCTTTAAGAATGGTTCCAAAAGCAAGAGCTTCAGCATGTCCCCAGTCGATTTTCCCTTTCTTATCAAACACTTCAAGGCGACGTCCAAGTATTCTTTGAAGCTTTTTAAATACATTTAAATCTTCTGGCCAGTCAAGAAGTGCTTTATTGATATTTGTTAACGTTGCTTTATCAACGGTTGTATCTACAGTAGGAAAGTCTTTTATTGACCCTTCCTGCAGTTGGACGATTGTTTTTACTTCTTCCGCATTTTTATCGATACGATTATGCGCTTCCTTCAACTTATTCAATACCTTTGTTTCAATTTCCTTTGCTTCTTCTTCCGTAAGCGCCTTTTCTTCTAGTAATCTCTTCTTATAAACGCCAGTAACAGTCGGATGGGCCTTTACTTTATTGTACATAACTGGATTTGTCATCATCGGTTCATCTAATTCGTTATGACCAAGTCTCCGGTAACCAATTAAGTCAATGACAACATCCTTTTTAAATGTTTGACGATATTCAAAAGCTAACTTCATAACAAGTAAACTAGCCTCTGGATCATCCGCATTCACATGGAATACTGGAATGTCATATCCTTTCGCCGAATCACTTGAGTATCTTGTCGAACGGTACTCATGACCTTCTGTTGTAAAACCAATTGTGTTATTAGCAATTATATGAATTGTCCCACCTGTATGATAAGCTTCTGTACCCGCAAAGTTAAATACTTCATAGACAATTCCTTGACCTGCAAAAGCCGAGTCACCATGAACAATTACCGGAAGCGCTTTATTCACATCTTGTTTCGGTGCTCCCTTTTCAGTGCGATCGTCTTGGGCAGCACGGGCATAACCTTCTATAACAGCATCTGCAAATTCAAGATGGCTTGGATTATTTGCTAAAGTTACTTTTACAGTGTTGTCACCAATTTTCCGTTTGCGAACAGCACCTAAATGGTATTTCACATCTAATGTATGACCCATTGTTTCATAAAAGTCCGGATCATTATTTTCCCATTTAGAATGTTGAAACTGTGACAATAGTGCTTCATAAGGTTTTTCTAACACATGGGCAAGAACATTTAATCTCCCACGGTGTGCCATGGCAATCATGACATTCTCAATTCCTGTCTCGCAAGACAACTTCACGAACTCGTCTATAGAAGGAACAAGTGATTCTAATCCTTCAACGGAGAATCGTTTTTGCCCAACATACATTTTATGAATAAACTGTTCAAAGCTTTCTGCGGCAGCTAACTTCTCTAAAAGTTCAGCTTTTCGCTCATGAGGAAACTTTGTCACACCAAATTCTTTTTCAATTTTGTTTTGTATCCATTCTCTTTCTTTTACATCTGCAATATGTTGGAATTCAAAACCAACACTACCAGTATAAATTTCTTTTAAATATTGTATCGCTGATAAACCATCACTAAATTTCCCCTTTATTTCTGGACAAATTATATCAGCTGGAATTTCTCTAATATCAGCTTCAGATAAACCATAATAAGAAGGTGAAAGTAATTCTTGCTTTTGTTGTTGTTCTAATGGAAAAATATCTGCTTCTAAATGACCGTAAGTACGAATATTTTGTGCTAAATTTATGACTTGAACTAATTTTCTCATTTTGTTCAGCACATAAGTTGGTGATAGCCCCTCTGATGTTGCAATATTTGATACACCCACTTCTTCAACTCGCGGTTCACCCCATTTGGCAAATAATAATCGTAGACTCTCATCAACTTGGTCAGGTTTTTCTAAATATAAATCATATTGCTCAATTAAATAGCCCAAGTTAGGTCCACGAAAATCAAGCCAAGGGTTTCCTTCACTGATCATTACATCCACATCCCTGTTCATATAATAATTTTACATACCATATACAATTATACCTTACACGAGGTAAGCGTATACAGCATTACTTTGATTCTAATATAGCATATTTCGAACATATAAGAGAATGTTACGACTTATTAACACATTACTCGATAAACCGTATTATTGAAATCCATTCTGAATTAATACTATTACATAAATAATTAAAATTCTAGTATTTTGCCTTTGTTTTTGGCTTTATCTTCATTAGAAATTGTTATAAGTTATTGCTATTGCCATCAGTATGAATAATGCCCTGTGAATATGCTTTTTCTATAACTTTATACATCTTATTCACCTATGAAAATATGGTTGTTTATTATATTGATAAAATGTTTAAGGAATTAAGTGGAAATTTAAGAACGAAGATGGTTGCCGTATCTTTTTCTAGGGTAAAGTCCGTACAAACGAAATAAAAACCAATGAAATTCATTCAACAAAAAAAACATACTAACATTAGTAGAAGTGAAGGAAGGTCGAACAGCCCTTGGGACCAATAGAGAGTCCGTATCAAAAACAGACCTACTTCACAACCTTATTTGAATCAGTTTAGTATGTTGGGTCCTAGAGATCGTGTAAAAGAAAATGGAATCGATAAGGCACTGTGAAGGCTTCTATGGATGGCTAAAAAGGAGAAGAAAAATATGAAACATGTTGTAGCTTTTGATGTAAGTATGGGAAAAAGTGTGATGACGGTATATGACCGTTATAAACGATGTGAGTATGAAGGTGAGATTGAACATACACGTTCTAGCTTTCAATTGCTTCATGAGCGATTACAACAATTAAAAATTCTTGATGGACAAGCACCTGAAATTGTCTTTGAAGCGACAGGCGTTTATTCAAAAGGATTGGAGAAGTTTTTATGCGACCATGGGTATAGGTATAGCCGGATGAATCCATTAGAGGCAAACCTTCAAATGGCTTCCATGCGTCGGCATAAAACAGATAAGAGTGATGCACATGAGCTGGCGAAAACTCATTTTAAAATGGAACGGGACTATACATACCAACAGGATGAATACGATGAGCAGATTCGTGCGTTAACGCGATATTATGATGAGGTCGATACAAAAATCAATCATTTATGGAATCGGATGCATGCCATTTTACAACTCAGTTTCCCAGAGTTAGAGCAGATTATTACACCACGTTCTGCATTGTTTTTAAACATCGTGCAGCTTTATCCTCATCCGACGGTACTAATAGCGCATTCTAAAACGGTGATTCGCAACCGACTAAAAGACAATACACGAAAAAATCTTTCGTTAAAGCGTGCAGAAGAAAAAGCGATTATTTTATTAGAAGTTGCCAAAGAATCTTATCCAGCTATTTCCTCAACGGATGTTAGGTGTGAACAAGTAAAGGATTACGCAAAACGCATT
>NZ_LN868937.1:73152-77334 GCF_001244735.1 Bacillus andreraoultii | reverse complement strand
TCTGAAATCTTCAATTACATTTTCAACCATTTCTTCCGCTTTCAAATACTTGTCAGCAGGGTCTTCCGAAAGCATAGAATACTTTTCAAATTCAGTAGTTGTAGAAGCTGGCTTATGACCGGAAGCAATTAGGCGTTCTGCAATTTTATCGAACCACTCTTCATTTGTGTTGTACAGTTCATTCAATTTGTCATGGATACTGAAGAAATGCGGTCCTTTCACATACCAATGATACTGATGTAACTTTACATGCATTGTATGGATATTGCCTAAAATATGATCTGCGATGGCTGCTGCATTAATTTTTGTATGGTGCACGTGTTCTTTGTGTTTTTGCTCTTCTTGCAGTCTTTCTTGTGGTGTTTTGTCTTGTACCATGTTTCTTTTCCTCCCTATTATTTTAACTATTTGTTGCCATTATTACTAAACATACATTGGATCAACTTCAATATTAATTGTACCTTAGGCTACTTTTACCTTTGATTTGATGACTGGGTAGCCTAGGTCTTTAATTGCCTTTTCAATCTTTTCGATGTCTATCGTTTCGGAATCAAAATCTACTTTCACTTTACTTGCATTGAATAATACTTTTAAGCTATCTTGATTAACCCCGTTTAATCCTTTCACCGCATTTTCAATCTTTTGCATACAAGATGGACAAGATAATGTTTCTAATTGAATAACTGCTTTTTGCATGAATTATTTCTCCTTTCGTCTTATCTTTGATTTTTTTGTTTTCCCTCTTCTTCTTTACAATTTAAGTATAGCTCAGGTTCAACGAAATGAAATTGACGCAAATCAAGTTTTAAGAAAAAAGTAGGGGAGTATTTTGTTCTTCCTACCTGAATACTTCCCCTTTATCATTCATCAAGACCGCTTTCTATTAAAATTATCCTCTCAACCGGTATCGAAGCAATCTCATACCATTCAAGATGACTACTAAGATACTTGCTTCGTGAACCAACATCCCGATTGACATATTCATCCATTCACTAAATAGTAGGCTGGCAAGTAAGACTAATACCACACCAACTGCTATGGTAATGTTCTGTTTCATGTTTCTTGAAGTTGATTTTGTTAAGCCTAATGCGTGTGGTAAACGACTAAAGTCAGAATTCATTAAAACGACATCCGATGTTTCAATTGCAACATCTGTTCCACTTCCCATGGCGATTCCGATATCCGCTAAGGCTAATGAAGGACTATCATTCACTCCGTCACCGACAAAGGCAATGATTTGGCCTTTTGCTTGCATTTTTTCAATATATGTGGATTTTCCTTCTGGAAGCATATGACCGTGTGCTTCTGTTAATCCAAGTTCTCGAGCAACTAAATCTACGGTTCCCTGATTATCACCGGAAAGGACGACAAGATTTTTCACACCAAGTTTTTTCAAGTTTTGTAAGTCTTGTTTCACACCTGGGCGAATTTGATCTCGAATGCCCATCAGAACGTGTAATACCCCGTCAACTGCTGTAAGGACAAGGGAGTTCCCATTTTGTTCAAAGCGTTCCACATCTTTTTTGACCTTTTCATTTAATACGACATTTTCTTTTTCCATTAAAGCTACATTACCAACTGCGATACGGTGACCATCTACTGTTGCGACAATCCCGCCACCTTTCACCACTTCCGTTTCTTCTACAGTGGAAAAGTTCGTCTCACCAATATCTTGTAGGACTGCTTTTGCTAATGGGTGATCTGATTCACGTTCAACACTTGCCAAAAACCTTAGAACTTCTTTTGTATTCTCTCCATAAAATTCCTTTTCTGCTACTTCTGGGTTTCCTATTGTCAATGTTCCTGTTTTATCAAAAACAATCGTGTCTACTTTACTGAAATCATTGATGACTTCACTTCCCTTTAAAAGGACGCCATTTCGTGCACCATTTCCAATTCCGGAAACGTTGGATACAGGGACACCGATGACTAATGCTCCTGGACATCCTAAAACAAGAACAGTGATAGCGAGTTCCACATTTTGCGAAAACAGCCAAACAATAATACCAAGGACTAAAACGGCTGGTGTATAGTATTTGGAAAATCGATCAATGAAACGTTCTGCTTCTGATTTCGAATCCTGCGCCTCTTCTACCAATTCGATAATGCGACCAAATGTCGTATCTTCCCCAACACGGTCAGCTTGGATTTGAATCGTTCCATTTTCCAAAATGGTTCCAGCGAAAACTTCCGAACCCTTTAATTTACTTACTGGTAGAGCCTCACCTGTTATACTTGCTTCATTAATATGACCAACACCCTCCAGTACCGTTCCATCTACAGGCACTTTTGCACCAGTTTTCACTAATAATATGTCGCCTTCATCTACATCATCCACTTCAACTTCTTCAAATTCCCCATTGTCCATTTGTTTCAAAGCACTTTCTGGTGCCAATTCTATTAATTCTTTAATGGCAGATCGTGTTTTGTTTAAGGTACGTTGTTCTAAATAAGAACCAAATAAGAACAAGAAAGTAACGATGGCTGATTCTTCATAGTTTTGAATTAACACAGCACCAATTACAGCAATAGTGACTAAAACATCAATACTGACGACCTTCACTTTTAATGCTTGATACGCTTGTATTGCAATCGGTGCGATTCCAAGAATGGACGCAATAATGAGCGACCAGTTGAAAATGAACATACTTTCTAAACCAAAATGACCAAAGAATCCAAGAACAATTAAAATGGCACTGATTAATGTAATCTGATTTTTTTTGCCTAATATAAATCTCTGCATGTTGTTTCCCTCCACATTTCACCTTTTCTTTTGTTGTTGACTCTAGTATAGGATAATTATTGATAATGGTAATTGACTGTGGTCAAGTTTTAAAAATCATTTTTTAAAAGAGTGGATCATAACAAAACTAGTGGGGCAGAATTAACCGAAGAGTGACCAGGCACCAAGAAACTAAATAAATATAGACTTTGTGAACGATTATACTTAAACTAACTGGCAGGATTATTGAATTAGATTATTGAATATATTGTAAAAGAGGAGATATTGTAAAAATACTCAGAACAAGCTGTAGTTGAATGTGCGGAAATCATAGCTGAATTAATATTTTATTTTTTTGGAGGATAAAAATGAAATTAGAGAAGTATCAAAAAGCAGCCCCTCTCATCATGAGAGGGGCTGCAAAAAATTATTGTTGATGTCTAACACAATGACTGGTACCCCCGGCTACGAAAGGAAGATTTACTCTTCGTCGTCATCCTCGTCAAAATCATCGTCGTCTTCTAATGCTTCTTTGCCAAGATAGGCCTGCAGCATCCAGATATTTTCATCCAAATAACTTTTGAAAACAATCAGTGTATCTTCAAATGCATCATCGCCTTCTTCTTGTGCCAAATGGATCGCGCGAACGGTTAAGCCGCGGGTGCTTCTGAAATCTTCAATTACATTTTCAACCATTTCTTCCGCTTTCAAATACTTGTCAGCAGGGTCTTCCGAAAGCATAGAATACTTTTCAAATTCAGTAGTTGTAGAAGCTGGCTTATGACCGGAAGCAATTAGGCGTTCTGCAATTTTATCGAACCACTCTTCATTTGTGTTGTACAGTTCATTCAATTTGTCATGGATACTGAAGAAATGCGGTCCTTTCACATACCAATGATACTGATGTAACTTTACATGCATTGTATGGATATTGCCTAAAATATGATCTGCGATGGCTGCTGCATTAATTTTTGTATGGTGCACGTGTTCTTTGTGTTTTTGCTCTTCTTGCAGTCTTTCTTGTGGTGTTTTGTCTTGTACCATGTTTCTTTTCCTCCCTATTATTTTAACTATTTGTTGCCATTATTACTAAACATACATTGGATCAACTTCAATATTAATTGTACCTTAGGCTACTTTTACCTTTGATTTGATGACTGGGTAGCCTAGGTCTTTAATTGCCTTTTCAATCTTTTCGATGTCTATCGTTTCGGAATCAAAATCTACTTTCACTTTACTTGCATTGAATAATACTTTTAAGCTATCTTGATTAACCCCGTTTAATCCTTTCACCGCATTTTCAATCTTTTGCATACAAGATGGACAAGATAATGTTTCTAATTGAATAACTGCTTTTTGCATGAATTATTTCTCCTTTCATCTTATCTTTGATTTTTTTGTTTTCCCTCTTCTTCTTTACAATTTAAGTATAGCTCAGGTTCAACGAAATGAAATTGACG
>NZ_LN868937.1:65983-70490 GCF_001244735.1 Bacillus andreraoultii | reverse complement strand
TGACACAATCAATTAGTATCCCTTTTAGGTATGTGACATGTAGTGTTTGATTTGTTCAATCTTCAGCATTAAAATCTATTTTTACTTTACTGAAGTTGAATAGTACTTTTACACTATCTTCTTCAACGTCATTAACTCTTTTCGCTGCGTTTTGATCCTTTGCAAACAGGCGGGACAAGATAGCGTTTCTAGTTGATTCGTTGCTTTTTGTATTGAATATTCCCCCCTTCCTATGCTTGATAAGCTTTGTCCGCTTCCGCTAACATGTTAAATGTGCCTGCATATGTTTCACAAACATCTCCAGGAATGGTGTAGTTGTCTGTGATTTTTCGTAATTGAGCAAATTCAGCATCTAAGTCAGGTTTGTTCGTACCTGCGTCTTTTACCTTTTTACTGATTTTTTCGAATAGTTCACGTACTTCAAAGGCTTCTGGATGGTTCTTACCATGGGCCCGTGTAATCGCAGTAGTGTATAAATCCAGTTTTTCAAAATGGTTTGTTATTACTTCGTTAAATGTTTGTTCAGACATTATTATTTCCCTCTTTCTATAAATAATTTTTGTTATGTGTGTTTGTCTTAGGCAGATTTTACTTTTGATTTAACGACGGGATATCCTAAGTCTTCAATTGCCTTTTTGATATCATTAATGGTGATCGTTTCTGAATCAAAATCTACTTTCACTTTACTTGCATTGAATAATACTTTTAAGCTATCTTGATTAACCCCGTTTAATCCTTTCACCGCATTTTCAATCTTTTGCATACAAGATGGACAAGATAATGTTTCTAATTGAATAACTGCTTTTTGCATGAATTATTTCTCCTTTCATCTTATCTTTGATTTTTTTGTTTTCCCTCTTCTTCTTTACAATTTAAGTATAGCTCAGGTTCAACGAAATGAAATTGACGGAAATCAAGTTTCGGAAAAAATAAGGGAAGTATTTTGTTTTTCAGAAAGAATACTTCCCGTTTATCGTTCGTAGAGACCACTTTCTAATAAAATTATCCTCTCAAACGATATCTTAACAATCTCATACCATTTAAAATAACTACTAAGATACTTAATTCGTGAACCAACATCCCAATGGACATGTTCATCCACTCACTAAAGAGTAAGCTAGCAAGTAAGATCAATACCACACCCACTGCAATGATGATGTTTTGTTTCATGTTGCTTGATGTTGATTTTGTCAGGCCTAGTGCGTGTGGCAAACGGCTAAAGTCAGAGTTCATTAAAACAACATCTGATGTTTCAATTGCAACATCTGTTCCACTTCCCATGGCGATTCCGATATCTGCTAAGGCTAGTGAAGGACTATCATTCACTCCGTCACCGACAAAGGCAATGATTTGACCTTCTGCTTGCATTTTTTCGATATAAGCAGATTTTCCTTCCGGTAGCATATGACCATGTGCTTCTGTTAACCCAAGTTCTCGAGCAACTAAATCTACGGTTCCTTGGTTGTCCCCAGAAAGAACGACAAGGTTTTTGACCCCTAGTTTTTTCAGTTTTTGAAGATCTTGTTTCACACCCGGGCGGATTTGATCTCGAATACCCATTAGAACGTTTAATTCTCCGTCAACCGAGGTTAAAACAAGAGAGTTCCCGTTTTTTTCAAAGCGTTCGACATCTTTTTTGGCTTTTTCGCTTAACTCCACATTTTCTTTTTCCATTAAAGCTACGTTACCAACTGCTATACGATGGCCATTTACTTTTGCTACAATCCCGCCACCTTTAACAACTTTGGTTTCTTCTACTGTGGAGAAAGTCGTCTCACCAATATCTTGTAGGACTGCTTTTGCTAATGGGTGTTCCGATTCACGTTCCACACTAGCTAAGTATCCTAGAACTTCCTCGGTATTATTTCCGTAAAATTCTTTTTCGGCAACTTCAGGGTTTCCTACTGTCAATGTTCCTGTTTTATCAAATACGATGGTATCCACTCTGCTAAAGTCATTGATAACTTCACTACCTTTTAGAAGTACACCATTACGTGCGCCGTTTCCGATACCAGCGACGTTAGATACAGGTACACCGATCACTAATGCTCCAGGACATCCTAATACAAGGATGGTGATTGCCAATTCAATATCTTTTGAGAACAACCAAACAATAAAACCAAGGACTAAAACAGCTGGTGTATAGTATTTTGAGAATCGGTCAATGAAACGTTCTGCTTCTGATTTGGAATCCTGTGCCTCTTCAACTAATTCGATAATTCTACCAAATGTTGTATCTTCTCCAACACGATCAGTTTGAATTTGAATCGTTCCATTTTCTAAGATAGATCCAGCAAATACTTCAGAATCAACCTTTTTACTTACAGGTAGAGATTCTCCAGTAATACTTGCTTCATTAATGTGACCTTCACCAGTTAACACTGTTCCATCTACCGGAACTTTTGCACCCGTTTTAACTAATAAAATGTCACCTTCGTCTACATCATCGACATCTACTTCTTCAAATTCGCCATTTTCCATTTGCTTTAAAGCACTTTCTGGTGCGAGCTCTGTTAATTCTTTAATGGCAGAACGTGTTTTGTTCAAGGTACGCTGTTCTAAATAAGAACCAAATAAGAATAGGAAAGTCACAATAGCAGACTCTTCATAGTTTTTAATTAATACTGCTCCAACAACAGCAATCGTAACTAATACATCAATACTAACAACTTTTACTTTTAATGCTTGATAGGCTTGGATTGCAATCGGCGCCACACCAAGAATGGATGCAATGATGAGCGACCAATTGAATAACACCATGTTGTCTAAGGAAAATCGTCCGAAGAATGCAAGTGCAATCAAAATTGCACTGATCAGTGTAATGGAATTCTTTTTACTTAATCCTGAAATATTCATAGCTACAAATCCCATTTGATAAAATTTGTTAAATTAGTTGAAAATAACGGTATTTAATTAAGAACCGTAGCCAATTCATAAAATAACTGAATTTTCAATAGAACAACTCTGGTATTTTGGGCATACTTGCCCCTTGACTGAAAAATTTATTTTTTTCAGTTATGAGAAGTATTCTATTGGTCATTCCAATTGTAGTTTTTGAATTCGATTCAGTACATCCCAAAAGAAATTTTGATACACAAAACTCGATGATAGTTTGAAGTAAAGGGATCTGCCTGATTTCACGACTTTACTTGCCGCTTTAATTAACCGAGTACGTATCGTATCAATTTGCATAGTTTTTTGACCTTCCGGAAAACAAAGAGTTCGTAACCAATTGGTCAAATTATATGCAAGAAGTGTTAACATCATTTTTACTTCGTTCACTAGAAAAGCGTGGCTATTCATATGATCAAAGTAAAAGCCATTTTTTGCTTCTTTGATATAGTTTTCCATCGTCCCTCTTTTTTGATAAGCTCGGACGATATCTTGAGGAAAAGCTAATTCAAAGTTAGTAACAAAAAAGGAATGGGTAAAGAACAGCTCACCTGCAGGACGTACCGATTGAATAATCACCCTTCTTGGTTTTGACCATGATTTTGCTTGGTAAATCGTTTCTTCATAATAGGTTTCCGTCTTGGAAACATCTAAAGGTGCGGAAGAAGGATGGTATTCCTTCGCTAAACTTTGTAGTTGTGAATTCGATTTCAACCGAATAATATACAAAACAGATTCTTCTTCACACAGATCGTATAATCCCGGAACAGCAAACCCACTATCTCCACGAAGAAACAGGGTAGTTTCCGGAAACATTTCGTTATAATGTTTAATGAGAGGCCGAATAAATTCCACCACACCATTTGATGTATAAACATTTCCGGGACGGAGTTGTGCTTTCAAAAAGTCACCAGTCGCACCATCAAAGGCGACTAATGGATGAAAACCCATCGTGCCATAATGAGTATTATATGACGAAGATTCTTGGTCCCCATATGTATCCGAATGAGTCGAATCCAAGTCGATAAATAACTCTTTCGATTGTCGAAAACAATGAATCTTATCAAGCATTTCTTGGTTAGCCAGATTTAATTGTTCAATTGAATCTTTATCAAATCGTGTATAAAAGCGAGACAAACTGGGCTGGGAAGCAAGTGTTGGAGTTTCAATGATTTCCTTAAACACAGGATCATGAGTCAACTGATCAGCCGCATCATCTTCCGCATACCCGGCAATGATTTGATAGACTTTTTGACGTAACAAGTTTTCATTTGAATGAAGATAATATTTCCTTGAATCGTTAAGTCTCAAGTACTTAACTAAAGTCTTTGAAAAACCAATTTTTTCATCGAATTCTCTAAAAAGAAACTCACCTGTATCGGAGGAAAGAGAACCTCCATCATTTGACAATTTAATTTTATGATTGAAATCAAGTGTTTTTTGCGTTAAAGTAACCATATAAAGAGTCCTTTCTGTTTGGTTTTTGTTTTGGTTACTTTAACTTTAACAGAAATGGATTCTTTTTTCATTTTTTTAATGAATTACAATAAAGCCGAAAAGGCTTGGTAATCCATAAGTTATAATAAGTTTCTGAATTTCTGTGAATAATTCAGGT